>JAJYKI010000088.1 GCA_021788675.1 bacterium
CTACGTGGCTGAATTTCTTGATGGTGACGGATCGATTAATAGCTCAGTTATAAAACGCAAGGATTATAAATTGGGTTATCTGATTCGTGTTAGTGTAGTTTTCTATCAGAAAACTAGACATCGAGATTTTATACTCTGGCTAAAGAGTCAGCTAAATTACGGACATACGAGACCGCAATGGCGGTATAAAGTTAACACGTAATAGTAGGATTAAAATCTGTTGAATATGTGATTTTGCAGATTGATCCTTTTCTTCAACTCAAAGTAACGATTTAAAAAGAAAGTTCTACTAATTGTTGCTAGCCATCCGGCTAAATAGAATATGAATGCAAAAGCATTTGATTACGATTAGCAAAAATGGTTAACGGCGACGACTAAATATAACTATTCTAAAAAGTACTATCAAAAACTGATAGTTATAATCGAATATATTGAGAATAATCAGCATAACATCCCCGTAGAGACTGAAGGTTAGTGTAGCTACTAACTTGAGATAGAGATCTTTTCTTAAGCTCTATCATATGTCAGCCCCTACTTGACACATACAAGAGGGTGAAGATATAGTCCGTGCCACCAGTAATGGTGGAATAGTTTTAAGCTAATTATTTAGCTTAAAATGACACGCGTGAGACAGTTCGGTTTATATCCGCTGTGGACGTTAGGAAACTTGAGAGGATTTGACCCTAGTACGAGAGGACCGGGTTGAACGCACCGCTGGTGTATCAGTTGTTCTACCAAGAGCATTGCTGAGTAGCTACGTGCGGACCAGATAAGCGCTGAAAGCATATTAAGCGCGAAACTGACCTCAAGATTAGGTTTCCCTATGACCTCCCTGAAAGACTATCAGGTTGATAGGTGCAAGGTGTAAGCATGGTGACATGTTCAGCCGAAGCATACTAATAGAGGCATTGACTTTTTACGGTCTCTGAGAAGACGCCGATTTAATGCGGTAGATTCTCAGAGATAGCAATTGACTAGTTTTTGGTGTTTACCAACAGTAGTGTTAGTTTGTTTACAGCTCAATCTTTAACGATTCGTGATAATAATCATCGGACATCAACTATGCCGGCTTAAAGATCAAAGTTTTTAAGAAGGCTAGTAGATTGGTGCCCATGGCGCGAGGGAAACACCTGTTACCATTCCGAACACAGTAGTTAAGCCTCGTAGCGGTTACAATACTTGGGGTTCACCCCTGGGAAAATAGCACGGTGCCAAATTTTGATTAAGACCTCCGTTAACACGGGGGTCTTTTTCAAGTCCGAATACAAAATTTAATAACTATTCACTTTAGTGAAATAACAGATGATTATAAGATTTATTACAGCCAAAACTTAAGCTCAAGCGCTAATATGAATCATAAGCCGATAGGCAAATAATGAATTGCATAATAAAATCGGCATGTTAATAAAGTTTAACAAAAATACTATATTGACGCAAAAGCAATAGCGTGATATACTAAATTCAATCGTATAGTAAAAAGGCCTAAATTTATTTTATGGACTTTCAGACTATCGACTAGTTTAAGTTAAGGAGGAAATTATGGCTGGAACTAAAAATGGCGGCAAAGCGGCTGCTAACACCAACAAGACTAAATACGGACCCGATTTTTACGCTCGCATAGGTGCTATGGGCGGTAAAAAAGGACACACCGGAGGCTTCTTTAAAAATCGTGAGTTGGCTCGATTAGCCGGTGCTCGTGGTGGACGCATTAGTCGTAGAACCAAAAAGACCGTCTAACTAATAAGCTAATTTTATCCTATCCGCTCCGTTAATTTACGGGGCGGATTTTATATTATCTGGACCGGACTGTCTTTTTTTAATGCGCGGTAAGAACGACAGAATCTGGACGGCGACACTTGCCAGCCGCTATGGCAGTTAAAACAGCTATATGAGTTGCACTGGTCGGACTGGATGGTTTTAGTTCCGCAACTTGGACAAATACTACGTTTATACAACCAATCACGGTAACTATCCAGGCAATCCTGGATGTGACCTTCTTCAATGGTAGTGCCTATTTTGGCGGCAATTTCCTTGGCTTTTTCCCAAGCTGCAACCTCCATCTCTATCAGTTCATAGTCATTTGAATAGCTGGCGTGGTTGAGTAGGGCATGGCCGGTTTCATGCAGTAGTGCCCACTGGTCTTTGCATTGGCTATCATCTTGGTTGTAGGTAATTTTATGTTCGTCTGGCGACCAGCTGAACATCTCGCCGGGAATAAATGTTACAGCCGGGAACATAGCTTTTAATTGGTCGACCATGACTAGCTGTTCCCAAAAATCTGCTTAGCGTAATCATAACAACCGTATATAACGGCATCATCCGGTCTAACGGCGGGTACGATTTTCGGCATCGGAAAAAGCGGTGTTTCCATACCCTTCATGTATTGATTGAGTGGATCGATGAAGCGTTCTGCATATCTACCGACACTACCACCAATGACAACTATTTCAGGTTCGGTGACTGCCAGTAGTTCAATTAGTCCGACGCTGATATTTCTGGCGATAGTATCTAGGGTCGGCGCATCGGTTATGTCTTTTGCCATCCGGCCGAAAGTTGCCACTATAGCTTTGCCGGAAGCGAAGCTTTCCCACGACACCATCTCTCCGTTATGCTCCAGCATAATAAGAGTGCCACCCCCATCCCCAATATTAGGATCTATCATGTGATCGACTATAAGCGAGTAACCAACGCCGGTACTAATAGTTACATATAATAATCTTCTAAAGTCTGGCTTGAGCATTGATTCGGATAGGCCAGCCAGTTTAGCATCATTTTCGACTGCGACCGGACTGGCGACAATTTTTTCTATGTCTGCCTGTACGGGAACATTTTTCCAGGCCAGATTGCCGAACGCTCGAGCAATGCCTGCATAGCGATCTATGCTGGTTGCCGGAATGCCTACGCCGACGGCCCTAAAATCCTTATTATTAAATGAATTTAAGGTAGTTGTAAAATCGTTTAGAAACTGTCCATAATCTTGGGAGGTGGGGAATTTCTGTTTTTCAACTATGACGCCATCATCGTCAAGGCTGGCTACAAGCGTTTTAGTCCCTCCTACATCGATGCCCAAGTACATATTAAGAATAGTCTAGCATAGACCGAAATTGCGGGCATCATATTGTAGAGAAAAAAGAAAAATATATACTTAAAACAGTTATGTTAAATAAACAGAAAATAATTATCAGGCAGATACTGTCAGTTGGTGTGCTTGTGTCGGCATTGCTTATTCCAGGATTGGCTTCGGCGGATAGCGCGACTCAAGCCGTAGCGCAAGGTTATAGTAGCAGTAGTCCGCTCCAGCCAGGCATGATAGTTAGCCT
>JAJYKI010000089.1:0-2285 GCA_021788675.1 bacterium
CGTGGTCAATTTGATAAACCGTCGCATCAACAAGCTCGGATAGGTTATGTGGCGGTATATTGGTAGCCATACCTACAGCTATACCAAGTTGTCCATTCAACAACAAATTTGGCAATTTTGCAGGTAAAACTGCCGGTTCTTGCATGCGTCCGTCGTAGTTATCCCGAAAATCTACCGTATCTTTATCGATATCCGCCAGCAATTCATCAGCGACCTTAGCCATCTTAGCTTCGGTATAGCGCATAGCTGCGGGAGGGTCACCGTCCATTGACCCAAAGTTGCCTTGACCATTAACGAGCATATATCGCATCGCCCAAGGCTGGGCCATTCTGACCATACTGTCATATATAGCGGCATCGCCATGCGGATGATAGTCGCCCATTACAGCACCGACCACATTGGCACTTTTACGATGCTTGGCAGTCGATCTTAAGCCGTCCCGATTCATAGTGAAGAGTATCCGGCGATGTACCGGCTTTAGTCCATCTCTCACATCGGGCAGAGCACGAGCAACAATAACGCTCATTGAATAGGTTAAATAACTGTCCTCCATGACATTTTCGACAGTTCTCAATTCTACCTGTCTTGAGTGATCGGCCGCGACGGTCTGTATCAGCTCTCCTTCAAGAGCGGGCTCTTCATTTATATCGGGTTTACGGCTTTGATCTTCTTCCATGGCTATATATCCAAATCCTTAACAAACTTAGCTCTAGACTGAATAAAGCTTTTGCGCAACTCTACTTCTGTACCCATAAGCTTATTAAATATGGCATCGGCTTTTTCAGCATCTTCAACTCTAACTTTTATAAGAACACGCGTTTCCGGGTTCATGGTGGTATCAAACAATTGCTCGGCATCCATTTCGCCAAGACCCTTATAGCGTTTCTGTTCGACAAAACCGGCCAGCTTATAGCGCTCTTCACTACTGTCCGAAGTTATCTTGCCTTCGGTTTTACGTGTCGCAATCTCGCGGTCAAGAATATCTTTAAGCTCTTCGTCACTATACGCGTACAAACTTTCTTTACGTCCCGGCTTTACCAGCTCAAACAACGGCGGCTTAGCCAAATAAAGATGACCGCCGTCAATCACCGGTCGCATAAATCTGAAGAAAAACGTCATTAGAAGCGTAGATATGTGGGCACCATCGACATCGGCATCGGTCATTATAATAATACGGTCATATCTGAGGCCGCCAATATCGAAACTCTCTTCAATGCCTACTCCTAAAGCCTTAATAAGGTTAAGTATTTCGTTGTTGGCGAGCATCTTATCGAGCCTTGCCCGCTCAACATTAAGCACTTTTCCTCTTAGCGGCAATATTGCCTGGGTCGTACTATCGCGGCCGGTCTTAGCCGATCCGCCAGCCGAATCACCTTCAACTAAAAAGATTTCTGAATTACTCGGGTCTTTGCTGGAACAGTCAGCCAACTTGCCAGGCATACTTGCGCCATCAAGCAGACCTTTACGTATAATGTTCTCTCTGGCTGCCCTGGCTGCCTTCCTGGCTCTGGCTGCCAATAATGCCTTACCTACTATCTTTCTTGCTATTGCAGGGTGTTCTTCAAGGTAATAGTTAAGATATTCACCCAGAACGGTTTCGACGTAACCTCTGACCTCGGGGTTACCAAGTTTATTTTTGGTCTGACCTTCAAACTGAGGATCTGGTAACTTAACAAGGATGATTGCGGTCAAACCTTCGCGAGTATCCTCACCGCTTAAATTTTCTTCTTTTTCTTTAAGTAAGCCTTGCTTTCTGGCATAGTCGTTAATAACTCTGGTCAGTGCCGATCTGAAACCAGTTAAATGCGTTCCGCCGTCGGGATTTAAGACATTGTTAGCAAATGTCTTAATCGTTTCACTAAAAGCATCGGTGTACTGTAACGAAATTTCAATCTGAACATCATTAATTGTCTTATCAACATAAAATATATCTTCGTCAATAACCTCCCTACCGATATTGAGATGCTTAACATAGCTTTGGATACCACCCTCAAAATAGAAACTGTATTTTTTGCCCGAGGCTTCATCTATAAGAGTTGTCCGTATGCCTTTTGTTAGATAAGCGGCGTGGCGTAACCGGTCTAGTATCGTGTCGTAATTAAATGTTGTTGTTTCTTTAAAAATTGTTTCATCAGGATAAAACACAATCTCCGTTCCACGTTTTTCGGTTTTTCCGACGACACTAAGGTCAGAGTCTGGAGCTCCGGTAGTATATGACTGTTCGTAAATTTTACCGTCCCTGTAAATACGGGCTATTAATTTTGACGATAAGGCGTTAACGACAC
>JAJYKI010000089.1:2295-3263 GCA_021788675.1 bacterium
AACGACACTCACTCCCACACCGTGCAAACCACCCGATACCTTATATCCTCCACCGCCAAACTTACCGCCGGCATGAAGCACTGTTAAAACCGTTTCGACAGTACTTTTACCGGTTTTAGGATGAATATCGGTCGGAATACCGCGACCATTATCAAAAACACGCACACCTCCGTCCGCCAACAGGGTCACGCTCACTTCCGTTGCGTAGCCGGCTAAAGCTTCGTCGATACCATTATCAACAATCTCCCAGACAAGATGGTGAAGTCCTTCAAGACCCGTACCGCCAATATACATTCCAGGACGTTTACGAACAGGCTCAAGACCTTCCAAGACGGTGATTTGTTGTGCCGAATAATCGCTTTTATCAGTTTTGTTTGCCACTAAAAACCCTCTTAATCTAGCAATGGATTTGTAATTTTTCCCACTTGGACTAAGTATATCCTATCTGATGCCAGGACACAATATTTTAACTGTTGTAGCAAACATAATAATTATGCTTAAATAGATGTGGAATCAAAATTTATACAAACATGTTTGAAAAACTATTATCCAATCTGCCATATAACCCCTCGATCATAAGGGACCTTGGCTTTTATGCCAGCCGAGTAAGAAAAGAGGAGTCTCTAAGAAAGACCGGCTTAATTTTCATAGCCCTTACCTTTTTCGTACAATTTTTTGCATTTATGAGTCCCCCGCAACCCAGTATTGCCGATTCGACAAACGACATGATAACGGGTGGTTTCTCAACCATCTCTGAGCTCGTATCGGATTGCAATAGCAACATTAAAGACTATAGGACGATTCTTGGGTACTACGGTATTAGCTGTTCTGATTTATCCAATGGCAAAACTGTTTCACTTGTCTCAACTTCATATAATAAGCAGCTGTTCTCTATGGGCTGGAACCCTCAGGGTAGCGTAAATCCTATATCCAAAAAGCCGACCGATGAACAGCCCGTAAACATCCCC
>JAJYKI010000090.1 GCA_021788675.1 bacterium
TCTGGTTAGGTTTTAAACTGAGCCGGATTGAGACTGCCAATGATAAAAAGGGTTTCGATCAGCTGATTGATGGGGCCAGCAAAGACGTTGAGCATATTTTTAACGATGAATTCAGGGAAGAGTTACGCAACCGTGGCCGGCTGCATTTTGAAAAGATCATCGGCGAGAACGCGATGTTCTTACAGCAGGATCTGCGCCTGACCACCTCGCAGCTTAATGATTACATGAAGCAGGAGCTCTCAAGCAAATTACATGAAGAGTTCTCCAAATATGAAGAGTCTATAACCGACGCCAAACAACTGGCGATTGAATCGATTGAAAAGACCAAACAGACCATAGAGGAAGAGCGTGCCAAGCTAAGCGATCAACTGCAAGCCGAAGTCGAAGCTGAAAAAGCCCGTCTAATCAATCGTTTCGAAGAAAACATGGCGGACATAGTTAATCATTACGTCCTGGCGGCAATCGGTAAACAGATTGATCTTAGTGACCAGCTGGAATATATCCTAAGCGAGCTGGAGGCCAATAAACAGGCTATAGCCGAGGATATAAAGCATGGCGCTTAATGAGCTTAAACTGCCTATCCAGATAATTTCACAGGGTGATGCCGCTCGCGTCCGGCGTGAGCTGAAAGATCTGGACGACTTCATTACGCAAGCTTCCTTACGCCAGCCGGGTACTCCGCTAAAAACCTTGCCAAAGACCTCACGCGGACTAACCGACTTTGCGGCCGTAAATAAGATTAATCTGTTGGATAACTCTGACCGCGAAAAGGCGGGCAATTCCCTTGACGAGCTTATTAGTCACGCGCCGGTCGTGCATATAAGTTTCGCGGTCGACCCTTCGGCTGCTTTTATGGCCAAAATTGCAACCTGGTTCAGGGATAAGATCGACCCGCTGATCCTTATAAACGTCGGTTTGGAACCGAACATTGCCGCCGGTTGCACACTACAGACGGATAATCGTTACCATGATTTCAGTTTGCGGCAGCACTTTTTAGACCAGCGCCAAATGTTGATGGCCAAAATTAAGGAGAAGGCGGCGTAATGAGCGATAACCGTCACTTTGATCATTTGGTTGAGAAGGGTAACCCGATTGGTGAAGTCATTGCGATTGAGGAATTTCTGGTAAAAATCCGGGGCATGCAGCCGGTAAATACCCGGGCTCTGGTTATGTTCGAGGACGGCTCTAAGGGTTACGTCCATGATATTCGCGACGATTATGTAACCGTGCTCTATTTGGGTAACGCTCAGTTGTTTGTCGGCATGAAGGCCGTTATGCAGCATGACGAACTGGTCACTAAAGTCGGCCGGGATTTTATAGGTCGGGTAATTAACGTATTCGGTGAGCCGTTGGATGGTAAGGGTCCGATTGCGGCCGATGCGGTTTGGCCGGTGTTTAACGATGCCCCGATGCTGTATCAGCGTGAGGGATTGAGCGATTTGCTGGCCACTGGCGTAACCGTGCTGGATAGCATGCTGCCAATCGTTAAAGGGCAGCGCCTGGCCATATTGGGTGACAGTAAATCCGGCAAGACCAGTTTGGCCTTACAAATTGCCACCAACCAAAGCAAAAACGACGACGAAGTTGTGATTTACGTGTTGATTGCCAAGCGGCGTACCGACATCAGTTCGCTGCTAACCAGGCTGGAGGCCAGTAATTCACTGGACAACTGTATTGTCATCGTATCGACTATTTTCGAGTCGTTAATCGTCAGTTATCTGGCGCCGTACATCGGTTGCGCTATGGGTGAATATCTTTGGCAGAAGACCGACCAGGATGTGATGATTATTTACGATGACTTGACCAGCCATGCCCATATCTACAGGGAAATTTCACTATTGAGCCGCTCCAGTCCGGGACGAGACTCTTATCCGGGAGATATGTTCTACGCCCACTCGTCATTACTTGAGAGGGCCGGAAAGCTAAAGAATAACCATAAGACTTTTACCAGTTTGCCCATCGTGCTGGCCGATGGTGGTGACATTACGGCCTATCTGCCAACCAATATAATGTCCATTACCGACGGTCAGTGGATATTGGATATGAAAATTTTTAAGGATACGATGCGACCGGCGATTAATATCGGGCTGAGCGTTACCCGTGTCGGCGGTGTTGGTCACACCGATCGACAGAAGGCGTTGAACGCTGAGGCCATGAAACTATTGGCGGACTATGAAGAGGCTCAGGAATATGCTCATTTCGGATCTGAGCTGGCATTGGCATCACAAAACGCTTTGATGCGCGGACGTCAGATGTACCAGCTCATGAATCAGCCAAGTCAGGAGCACTTTTCAATCATGGCCCAGATGCTCATGTTGGATATCGTTATGCACGCGCCGCAGGACACACCTTTGAATATAGAGGCTTTGAAGGCTAACGTCGAAGCTGCCGCCGCAAAGGTTAAAAACGATTCGGATTACACCTCAATCAGGGATGAGCTACAAAAAACAAGCCTGGTGGAGCTTAAGAAATGAAAGGCCTGATTGAAATTGCCGAGGAGCAAGCCGCCATGCAAGCGGTTTACGGATTAACCAATGTTTTTGAGGGTCTGGCCAGTATGCGGATTGCCCAGGTCAAGGATCAGGTGTTAAGTTCGCAGCGTTTCTTTGCCGAGCTTTGGGGCATATATTCCCAAATCCGGGTTAATAAACAATTCAAATACGGCCGGGAACATGAGGATAAGGTGATCGATAAGGATTTATACGTCGCGATTACGGCCGAGGGAGGTTTTAGTGGTGACATTGACCAGAAGCTGATTGACTGGATGCTGCAAAGCTACGACGCCAATAAGAACGATCTGATCATAGTCGGACACCACGGCGCTCTTCAACTGACCCAGGCCGGCGTCGGTTTTAAGCGTTACTTTAAGCTGCCTATGCATGACAGTAATATTAATGTTGCCCCGTTGGTCGAACAGGTTAAGCAGTACCGTACTACGACGGTGTTTTACCAGACCTACGTCACGCTCATGGTTCAGGACATTAAGAAAATCGAACTACACAATGCCATTGAGTCCGAAAGCAAAAAATCCAAACTGGACAACTCGGTTATTAGTGAGGAGACCTATATTTTCGAGCCGAGCGTGGCGGCAGTCGTTAGTCACATGGAAAGTGTTATGTTGAACATAACGCTTACGCAGACGATTCTTGACTCCAAACTGGCTCAGTACGCCAGCCGCTTCCGTTCAATGAAAAGCGCTAACGAGAAAGCCGAGGAAACTAATCACAATCTAAAATTAGACTATAACCGTACTAAGCGCTTC
>JAJYKI010000091.1 GCA_021788675.1 bacterium
GGCAACAAAAATGTTGCCCGCTTAAAACTCCCTTCAAGCCCACCCGGGCGAAACATCACGCAAACATATAAAAATAGGCGTGTGTCTTTATAAAAAACCATTTAGGCTCGCATTTGAATCGGGGGATTACTTAAAGGGGTTAGTATGCTTTAGAACGGTGACGAATCACCAAAGGATAGGAGTAGTGGAGGGTAACAACTACTTTATAACATCCTGCTCTAAAGCAATCTAACGTTTGTTAGAATGGGGTAAAAGGTGCGTAAGCTTTAAAATTTTTAAAACTTACAGTTGGCAATAATAGCAAATATATGTTTTTATGTCAATACTATTTCAATGATTTTTTAATTTTCTCAACTTAGTGTTTTTATACTGCTTGTGTTAATATATATTGGTGAAATTAATGATATTCGTTGGCATCACCCTATTTGGCACAATTGGCGGCTGGATTGGAGCCGTTATGAGCCACAATAACTGGTTTGGTGTCTGGAGCCTTGTTCTGAGCACTGTAGGATCGCTATTTGGCGTCTGGGCAGGGTACAAGGCCGCCCAGTACATGGGACTATAGCTCCCGACCTTAAAATTGGACATGCCTGTGAATTGACTTAGTTAGTACCAAATATTTAATTGCAATAAATAACTATTGCGCTTAAGATGGACTTTATGCCAAAAAACCTTGTCATCGTCGAGAGCCCCGCAAAGGCCAAAACCATAGAGCAGTTTTTAGGAAAAGATTATGTGGTCAAAAGCAGCTTTGGCCATATTAGAGATTTACCTAAAAAAGGTCTCAATATAGATGTAGACAATGATTTTGCACCTAAATACGAAATCAGCCAGGATAAAAAGAAGGTTGTATCCGAGCTAAAAAAAATCGCCCAAACCAGTGACGATGTCATTCTGGCAAGCGATGAAGACCGTGAAGGCGAGGCTATTGCCTGGCACTTAACCCAGGCGCTTAAGCTTGACCCACTAAAGGCTAAACGCATAGTTTTTCATGAAATCACTAAACCGGCTATAGAAGAGGCCATAAAAAGCCCGCGCACCGTTGACCTGCATCTAGTTGACGCCCAGCAGGCCAGAAGAGTACTTGACCGAATTGTCGGCTATGAACTTAGTCCGCTTTTATGGAAAAAGGTCAGAACCGGCTTGAGCGCCGGTCGGGTACAATCGGTAGCCGTACGCTTGATCGTCGAGCGGGAAAGAGAGATTAGAAACTTCACGCCCGAATCAAGTTTTAAGATTTCCGCCGACTTCATGCATGGCAACGATCGCATACCGGCCACCTTGGAAAAGACAATCGCCAGTTATGAGCAGACCAGGCAATGGCTTGAAAAAACTGCGTCCGCTGAATTTGTCGTTTCCGGCATATCCACTAAACCAAGTCGTCGCAGTCCGAGTGCGCCGTTCACAACTAGCACACTACAGCAAGAGGCGTCGCGTCGCCTGGGCTTCAGCGTACGTCAAACCATGACCATTGCCCAACGACTATACGAAGCCGGCCTAATAACATACATGCGAACCGACAGCACGCTGCTTTCAGGATTAGCCCTGAATGCAATTGGATCATATATACAATCTAAATTTGGCGCCAATTACCACACCCAGCGCCAGTTCAAAACCAAAAGTCAGTCCGCCCAAGAGGCGCACGAAGCCATCAGACCCACCGACGTCAGCCAAAAAAGTGTCAATAACGGGGATATAGCAACCCAGAGATTATATGAACTTATCTGGCAACGCACCGTGTCCTCACAGATGTCCGATGCCAGAATCTCTCGCAGCGAAATAGCTATAACCATATCTAATCAGACGGAAAAATTTATTGCCAAAGGAGAGGTGCTTGAATTTGATGGCTTTATGAAAGTATACGGTGGCGCCAAAGAAGATGTCATATTGCCTCAACTTAAAAATGATGACAAATTAACCCTGGACAACCTTAATGCCAGGGAACAGTTCAGTCGCAGCCCGGCCCGCTATAGTGAAGCCAGCCTGGTCCGTAAACTGGAAGAGTTGGGCATTGGTCGACCCAGTACCTATGCGCCTACCATATCCACCATCCAAACCCGTGGCTATGTCGAAAAGACCGATTTGGAAGGCAAGCCTAGACAAATTCGTGTGTTGGTTTTAAGAAATAACGTCCTAAAAGATATAGAAGACGAAGAATCTACCGGCAACGACAGAGCCAAACTAATACCGACACCGATTGCCGAAGTCACAACCGACTTTTTAATTAAATATTTCCCGTCTATTGTTGACTATGATTTTACCGCTAAAGCCGAAGAAGATTTTGATGCTATTGCCCTAGGCAAAGAGCCCTGGAATAAGATGATTGCCAAATTTTATAAGCAGTTCCATCCGCTAATCGAAAAGACAAACAACGTATCGCGGCATGAAGTTTCGCAAGCCCGATTGGTAGGCAAAGACCCTAAAAATGACCAGCCTATATATGCCCGTTTCGGTCGCTACGGCCCAATGTTGCAGCGCGGCGAAACAACCGAAGACAGCAAACCGGAATTCGCTCCCATGCCAGAAGGAGAGACGATTGAAACCGTCTCCTTAGAACAGGCTCTTGTTATGTTCCAACTGCCTCGCTTTGTAGGCAAAACCAGCGACGGACAAGAAATTATAGCCAATATCGGTCGATTCGGTCCCTACATCAAAGTTGGCGCTAAAGCCATATCCATAAAGGGTTATGATCCTCACAGTATATCTGAAGATGAGGCCATTAAGCTATACGAAGAGAAACTTAAAAAGGATGCCGAGAAAAACATCAAAGAATTTGCCAGTGGCATTAAAGTCCTTAACGGACCCTACGGACCATATATAACCAATGGTAAAAAGAACGCCCGTATCGCCAAAGATATCGACCCAGCTTCAATTACCGAAGCTCAAGCCAAAGATCTGCTCGATAAAGCTCCGGACAAAAAACGTCGCTTCAGACGGAAAAAATCCAAGTAGTTTTCCACTACCGCAAATCTGTTATTTAGTAAGCTTACAGAACATATTGTATGCACAATAGTCATTTATGTGCTACAATAAGGTCATAAAGAAATCCTTTTGACTTTTTATAGTATGGGTTATATAATATTAATTTAATAGATACCTTACCAGAGAAAGTAGATATAAATGGCCGAGGCTAAAGCAGACAATAAACTATCCAGCGAGAGTCTTGTAAAAGACGTCCTGCAGTCCATTGACAGGGAAAGGGAGCGTGAAATTATCTCTCGCCGATTTGGCCTGTTTGACCGTAAAGAAACGCTCGAAC
>JAJYKI010000092.1 GCA_021788675.1 bacterium
TATTTGCTCATATCCGCCGGTTTTAGCAGAATCACATAGTCGTTTGTTTTATCAAGCTTCTCTAAATACTCAATCAGCTTGGAAACATACCGGCCGGTAGAGGTTGAGTATTCTCGCGCATCAATAATAATCTTCATAAATGATAATTTTATCTAATAAATTGTATACTATTATAACGATTAAAATCTGGAGGAGTAATGGCTAAAAAAGCTTTGATTAGTGGTATAACCGGTCAAGATGGTAGACACCTGGCTGAACTGTTGAACGACAAAGGTTATGAAGTGCATGGGATTATAAGAGGCCAAGAAAACACTAAGAAAAGTATCATGAAACAGGAATTGAGCTTCGTGCATTTAATTGAAGCCGACCTGACTGACCAGTCGTCATTAGTTAGAGCTGTAGAAATATCTCAACCGGATGAGGTGTATAATCTTGCAGCCATAAGCCATGTTGGATACTCATTTAAAAACCCGCAGCTAACACTTGATGTGACCGGCAAAGGTGTTCTTAACATGCTAGAAGCTATACGCTTAAACGGTATGGAAAAAACAGCTCGTTTTTACCAGGCATCTACCTCAGAAATGTTTGGCGGACTAGACTATAACCGTCCCGGCAAAGGTTATGATGAGAACGCACTATTTCATCCGCGTAGTCCATATGGTGTAGCTAAACTTTACGGTCACTGGATAACGAAGAATTACCGCGAAAGTTATGGTATGCACGCCAGTTGCGGAATCCTATTTAATCACGAAGGACCTAAGCGGGGTATCGAATTTGTAACTAGAAAGATAAGCAATGCGGTTGCTAGAATTCACCTCGGCCTTCAAGATCACATTGAACTAGGAAACCTTGACCCAAAGCGAGACTGGGGTTATGCCGGAGATTATGTTGAAGGCATGTGGCTAATGCTTCAACAGCCAAAACCGGATGATTATGTTCTAGCTACCGGTGAAACGCATTCAATAAAAGATTTTCTGGAACTCGCCTTTAAAGAGATTGGCATAAACGACTGGAGGCCATACGTTAAACAAAACCCGTTATTTATGCGTCCCGCAGAAGTTGACATACTACTTGGTAATCCCAAAAAAGCTGAAGAAAAGCTTGGATGGAAAAGACGAGTAGATTTTCCAGGCTTAGTTAAAATGATGGTTGATCACGACATTGAACTAGAAACTAAAGCTATGAAAAAAAATAAAAAATAGCAACCAGAGGTGATATAATTTCATCTAGCAATTTATGAGAAAAGCAAAAATCTTATACAGATCCGGTATTAAGGTGGCTCGTAAAGTCGCCAAAGGAGATTTTAAATACCGCAACAAGGGCATTGTCCAATTATCGGCTGGGTTAATAAGTTTGTTCATTGAATCGGGCCCCAAGAATACGCTTAATCGTATAAAAAAAGAATTGCTTGCAATTGATAGGGGGCTTGGTGGCAATCTGGTATTTCCAAACGGAATTGTTACAGGAGTAGAAACAGCAGCAATCGAAAAGTGGTATAAACGCAGCCACTACAAAACTACCATCGTTATACCTAGCTATAATGATTTTGATGTACTAAAACCCTGTATTGATAGCATTAAACAAACGGTCGATTTTGAAAGAGTCGATGTAATCATAGTTGATGATTATTGTCATGAGTCATCAAGAAAACAACTCAAGACACTAGAGGACGATCACATTAAAATTATTTTTCGTCAAAAAAACGGTGGTTTCGCCAAAGCCGTTAATACGGGAATAGAGGCGGCTAAAAAGGACCGCGATATAGTTCTTTTAAATAGTGACATTCTTGCGCACAAAGGCTGGCTCGAAGCTTTGCAGTACGGAGCTTATGAGTTTGGGGTTGATACTGGCATAGTTGGACCAAAACTACTCTATCCAGATGGTCGCATACAGAGTGCCGGAACTCATCGGAATACAGATTCGCCGGAATGGTTTGATCATTATTATCGTTTTCAAGACAGTAACTACGGGCCGGCTAATATTCCCCAGTATTGCCTGGCAATGACGGGAGCCTGTTTGTATGTAAAAAGAGAATTTATCGACTATGTAGGTATATTGGACGAAAAATTTGCTTTTGCGTTTGAAGACGTCGACTGGTGTATTCGTGGCTGGGAAAATGGATACCGGTCACTTTATTTTCCAGCAGCAACACTAACGCATGTTGAGTCAGCCACCAGATCAAAAAATGACAAAATATCCGAGAAGGAAAAAGCCTCCATTGATTATTTTTGGCACAAATGGGGTGATTGGTTCGATAAGCGAAACGTTTACGATCGAGATAGTAATGTGCGTCTAATATTTGTTCTCCAGTCCATGGGTATGAGTGGTGGCATAAAATCGGTTTTCGAACACTCCAATATGCTATCCGAAAGAGGTTTCAATGTTGAGGTTTGGGGATTAGACGCCAAAAACCGGCCTTGGGACATATCCGGTAAGGTTAAGATAAGAACTTCTAAAAACTATGAAAGGTTAACGACTGCCTTATCGCACGAAGAGGCTATTAAAGTTGCTACCTGGTGGGAGACGTCGCATCCAGTCTGGTTAGCTTCTGTAACCAAAGGTATACCGGTGTATTTTATTCAAGAATTTGAAACCTGGTTTTATCCAGACGATCTTGTGGCGCAAGCCACGGTCGTGTCTTGTTACAGGAAAGAATTCAATAATTTAACCGAATCAAGCTATAACCAGGATGAACTCAAGGCAATCGGTCTTCAGTCCACTTTAATTCCTTTGGGCTATGACGAGACTATCTATAAACCCCTCAATAAAAAACGTGATGAAAGTACGCTGCTTGGTATTGGTCGTAGCTTTTTTCAGAAAAATTTTAAGTTTACCTTAAACGGCTGGAAGGCTATGGGCAATAAACGACCAAACATGGTTCTTTTTGGCACCGAACCGGAAATGGAAAAGCTAGACCCAAAAATTAAATACATCAATAAACCGAGTAACGAAGAAGTCAACGAACTTTATAATACGGCTACAGTATTTGTTCAGACCTCAAGGCACGAAGGCTACTGCTTGCCTATACTTGAAGCAATGGCAACAGGATGCCCTGTTATTTGTACGGACGCGCACGGTAATCGAGAGTTTAGTTTTAATGGCAAGAACTGTTTGATGGTTGAGCACGACGATGTTGAAGGACTGGCACAGGCAATTGAAAAAGTCATGAGTGATAAAAAATTACAGACTAGGTTGTCAAAGGCAGCTCTAAAAACAGCTCAGGA
>JAJYKI010000093.1 GCA_021788675.1 bacterium
CATGAAGGGGACTGTTAACGAACTACCGCTTAGGCTACTAAACTGTGCCGCTTTAGTTTGACTGGAATTAAAACCATACTGCCATTGATCAGTAAAATAGGCACTGTTAGTGATCAGAGCCGATTGCTGTTTGCCAATTAAGCCACCGGCATTAATTGAGCCGTTCGCAACATCCTGCCTTATACGAGCGTTGATTGAAGCAATCGCCGACGGTTTTGAAAAGTCTAGATTTGAAACCGGCATGTCGAAATTGCTTTTGGCATCTTTTAGATAGGCCGATTTAACAATGCTACCGCCATTAACCCACAGGTTGCTATTGAGGCGCAGGGTCGATCCGTCCGGATTGACAAGTGAATTAAGCATAATTTGGTTGGACATCCTAATGGCGCTATTACTCATACCTCCGTACGATAATAGTCTCTTAAGGTTCATAGTATTAGTCGGGTTGGTGTTTGTATACACAAAAGACAGAGGGGCATCCAAACCGCTCGGCGCAATCACCATATTAGACCTCAAACCCTGTATATAGGCATCATTAATAATCTTTATGCCTAGATTGTTTTCGGCATCTACAAACGACTGGCCAACGCCGATCGGAACATATTTAACACCTTTGAGGTAATGGTCGTTATATAAATAACTAACCGATAACGCCACCACCACCAAAAAAACTATTAGCCATACCAATAGATGCGAATGATGACGGCGGCGTTTACGATGCTTATTAGATGAATAACTTGAAGGCACATGGCTAGCAGGGGATGACGTTTGATTGCTGACGGCATTTGACTGTTTTACATCATCAATGATGAATTTGAGTGACCCCTCACTCATATTTGAATTGTAGCACAGTAATTCTAAGCCAAAATACAATTACTGGCTTGCAGCTATAACAAAGTTAACTAAATCTAGTGCTTTAGGCTAACCGACTCGAGTATCTTAGTAGCCGTCTTAACATCGTTGCTATTAATCCAATTTTCTGCTGCCAAAAAACTACTAAACATATTTTGGCTAACCAACCGATTATTCACCGGTATTGTAACTTCCATTAACTGGGAATAGCTGCTCAGTTTAGAATCATTAAACATATAGAACTGGGGTTCGTATGAACTGGAGTAACTAAGGCCGGCACTATATGCCTGATGATTGATGTTGGTCAGGGATGTTGGAGCTAGAAATATATCGGCAGCATAATTTGGCGACGCCATCTGAGTCATATGCTTAATAAGCGATACCACTTCATAGCCAGGTGCTACAGCCTTAGACACATTAATGACATTGACAGTGGAAACAGTTCCAACTCCAGGCCCCACAGGATTTCCTTGGGGAGTATACAATATTTCGACCAATCCGGACGGACTGGTGATTTTATCTATTTCGTATGACTGATTGCCATTGGCAAACTGCCAGTCGGTTGGATAGTTAAGGCAAAGGCCGCCGGCGTTGGAGCAAAAGCTTTTCCAGCCGGCATAGGGATTAGCCGGCTGCGCCGGTGTAGCCGTCGCTTTAGTCGTAGTCGCTGGTTTGGTAGAGGTAGATAAAGTCGTAGATACTGTTGGATTGGACTTATGCTGATTCTCATAAACTAGCCAACCGACAACTCCTATTAAGGCTAGTATAACTATTACCAGCATTGCTTCTACCGCACTGAACCCGTACTGATTTTCACTTAGCTTTTGCATGTGTTTAATATAGCATAAGCACACGTACTTTATTGACCCTAATGGGCCCGATTTAAATGCAAATTATCGATTAGATTATTAGATGGTACAGTACTCTTTCAGTAGACTTGATTATGCGATCCGATATCTAGAAATTCGTAGTATTCATCAGTTTCCCGATATACGACCCTAATATCTCCAGCAACCGACCAGGCTCTATATATGCGTTTCTTGCCCTTCAAACCGTGGTCATCAAGAGGCTTTCCCCTAACACCCTCTCTGAACATGGTTAGTCTTAGCTCGAATTGTTTAACTAAACTATCGTTAGACGCTATACGATTCTTAAAATGCTTTTCGAAAGTCTTATCTCGATAGATAGGTTTCACTTACTTTAGGTCTTTCATGAACTCTTCGACCGTAGAATAGGCCTTTAACTTTCCAACTTTTCTTAAATTGTCCATGGTCTCTATGGCCTTATCATAACGCTCGTCTGCTTCAGGGCTCAGCATAATAGTTGGGTTGCCGAAATCGATTTTCCTACCTTCTACTTCAGACTTTGCCCAAAACCGAATATAGGCTTGAGCTGAATCAAAGCCAAGTTCTTTGGCGCGTAGCTCAAGACCATCTCTTATTGCAGTGTCTATAGGTACTTGTAGTTTTGTAGTCATATGATAATAGTATTAAAATAGTATAATTAAGTCAATGGATAATTCAGGACATTGCTTATACTTAGCAGACTAATGAGCAGTGATTAAATCTTCGATTAAATACTAGGTACTGTTTTACTAATTGGTTCATTTCGAATATTCTTTTAGGCTACCAAGCAGAACTTTAACCCTGATGTCAATTGAAATGTGGCGACTATACAAAAATTGTAAGCCTACTAGAACACTAACTACTTATTTGCTTTATGTCTTCTTTCAGTGATTTCTGTATGGTTCTTTTTTCAACCCATCTTCGTCGTTTTTTTGAATGTTGCTTGGCTATAGCGCGAATACCCCAATAGCCACCACCATTTTTTGCACCATTATGCTCAGTTTTAGTTGCCTTAGACATAATATCTAATTATACATTGGTGACCCTAAGGGGTCCGAATTATAGGAGTTTAGCTAGAGAAATAATTAGATGGAATAAACTTATGCCTTATACTTCTGAGCCAGTGGCAATGTTATAGTCCTTGTCTTGTCAGAGGCTTTTGTTAAAGCATAGATTGGGCTTGTTTCATAGCCTATATGCATTAGCTTAGCTCCTAGCTTTGATGAAGCCTGAAATGCGGGCAATAAGTCAGTATCTGCACTAATAACAACTATTTCTGTATCCTGACCTGCTTCTTGTACCATCCTAACCGCCAAACCAACATCAACTCCCTTTTCTGCTAACTTCCATGTTTTGTGACCACATTTTTCGCATGAGTCAGATTCTCTCGCTCGTAGGTAGCCGACTTTAATAAATGTTATCTTTTGCTTCTGAATCAGATTTACAAACTTCGCCTGATATTTAATAGCTTCCCTGGACTTCTTCTTAATATCTGCTGTTTGGTCATACAAACGCAAT
>JAJYKI010000094.1 GCA_021788675.1 bacterium
TTTGTCGAACCCGACATAAATAGCGGCAAGTTCAATAGCGCGACATTAGAATTCGATAGCAAAGAGCTTGAAGAGACGAAAACTTTAATCAATGCGGTCTGGAATAAGATCATGGCATTGGATTTTCCCGACACTTCGTCATACCCAGAAACAAGCGCCGGTATAAGAAGTTTTGAACAAGATATTTTAACCAACTAGGTTGACTGTTTCCTTCCAAGCAAAGTAATCGGTTCAATCATAATAGCTTCGAATCTAACACCGGACTTTGGCAAAACTATTGAAGCCAGCCGCTGCGCTATACGATTGGTTTGATGCTCATCCAAGAGACCTTCGACCCGACAAATACTAAGGTTAAAAATATAATTTGGTGGCCATTGGTTAGACAGACCGATAGCGCTATCAACGGTTTGAGTAACGACAATCCTGTCATTTATAAGACTAGGATCGCCATGAAACTTAACGGCAATATTAGATCTCTCTCCACCATTATGACTGTTTTTGCGTAAATACACCCTATCAGCGATCGGACTAGCTGTGGGCCGAGAATAACGACTTAAGCTATATACTAAATTTTCTTTTATAATATCTACTTCATCGTCCCTTAAATTGTGTTTTTTTACGTAACCATAAAACTCGTCCTTGCCCATAACAGTCAAGCTAGAATTACTAAAAAACTCGACATCCCAGTAGCTAAGTTTACCCTCTATACTACTTTTGACGTCTTGGTACCATTCGGTTTCAAAATTAAACGACCGTGAAATTCTAAGTGTTTTTGCCATAATTAAAATGCATTGCCAGTATTAATAAATATAACAAGCAATTATAAATCAGCATCATCTCAAATTGAAGTAAAATAGCTTACCATAAATCTAGCATTAATTTAGCTTTGCCTAAAAATGCTAAATCACGCATTTGAATGAGCTTACCGTCTAGGTTTAATGGAAAAGTATCTTTCATGAGCTGAATACCTGCGTCTATATTATCTGCCCAAACTATTTCATGCCCCTCACTAATCTCAAAGTCTGTCGGTGCGCGCATGCCAGTATCTCTGATCACGCGCGCAGCATAACAGTGATCGATCTGTCGATTAGACCATCTTGGAATATAGGTCTCAATGCTACCGACAGATTTTATGACTTTAATCTTCGCCCCGAGTTCTTCACTAATTTCTCTAGACAAGGCCGTCAGATGATCATCCTCGTCTATGCCACCGCCGGGTAGCATATAGTAGTCATACTTACCGACATGGACCAAAGCAACATTATTTTTGTCATTTAAAATAACACCGCGACAGGCATGTCTGATCGTATATTTATCCAGGCCTGCATAATGCATCGTCCTATCAACGTCTGCGGGATAAATAATTTTAAAGGGTTTAGTCATATTACCTATTCAAGCACTGCACCTAAAAGTTATTGAAAAAAAGTCTAGCTACGACCTTTCTCGTGTCTTTCTTCGTGCCTATAGTGCATGATTTCGTGGTGCTGTCTGGTTATTGTGATCTGATCGGCAGAATAACCCATAGCTTCCAGATTAGACTTAAGCTGAGCGGCAACTTTAGGCGAAAACTGCTTTCTTGTCAGGCCTGCGGCAGCCAACAGTTTTTTAAAAGTATGGTCCTTATGCGCGGCCTGAACGGAGGCAGTTGATGCCTTCAGGACTTCTGATTCAGCTATAAGTCTTTGACTGTGTAGGGTAGAGCGGGGAATTATATTACTATTAGCATGATTATTGTTAACAAGCGAACTTGGCGTTGAAGTCGTGCTCGCAAAAGCCGTACCGGCTAACGGCACGACAATTAAGCCGGCTATTGCGGCAAAAGATAGAAAATATTTACTTAAACGGTTCATAATTCGTGTCTCCTATGCTTATTAATTTGACTGACATAATTAATAACGCATGCCTGAGTACAAGCTTTAGGTAATTAAATAAAATAAAACTGCCCACCGTAATTGGCAGGCAGCAATATTTACCTAAGCTAATTTTTATTTAACGGCGGCGGCGAGTCGTCGTAGTCTTTTTAGCAGCTGTTTTGCGAGTCGATGTCTTCTTAGCTGAAGAACGAGTCGAACGAGTCGTGCTGCTGGATGAAGCAGAAGCGCCAGCTTCTGCAACTACTGCTTTAGCGCCGCTGACTTTGTCAGTCGGAGCAAACAACAGTGAATAAAGATTTACGCCGATTACAGCACCAAGCACAGGACCAAGTACGTATGTACCCCAGCCCATTGAGCCCCAGATATCCCATGCGCGGATACCGAGCGCTACGGCCGGGTTAGCAACGCCGTAATTAGTAGACACGGCACCGGCAAAGATAATTGCCAAACCGTAGCCTGCACCCATTACAAATGCGCGATGTCCGGTCTCAAAATTGCGGAAGTAAGCTGCACCCCATGCCAGCGCCAAAATCAGGGCACCGACGGCTTCAGCGAACAATACATGCGCGTTATAATGTCCACCGATTTGCGGTAAAGTACTGGTCACAAAATAGTGATAAACACCATATGCAGCCCAAGCACCAAGCAGCTGACACACTATGTATAGAGCGCCCATTACGACACTAATTTTACGTGCCGTTGCTACGGCTATTGTTAGCGCCGGGTTCAAATGAACACCCGAGTTGCCGCCAAAAAAGTAAACGGCCAACGCTACTGCGATTGCCGCACCTATGCCGACGAAAAATGGTATCCCGATATTCGTTCGTTGGACGCTTAGGTAAGCCAACGTCAGAATGCCGGTTCCCAAAAACTCAGCTACAAGTGTAGCCACCTTTTGTCTTCCAAACATTTTTGGAACCTCCTTAATTTATAACCCTTAGCGTACCCTTATAATAAGAGTTTGTAAAGAGTTTATACATAAGCTCGTTAAGCAAGAACAATCAATCTTAGTGATTTGTCAGATAAAACTGCTGCTGCAGCGACGTTATAATAAAGCGCCGACATGAATGCTAAATCGGCTTGTTTTGAATCATTCATATACATCGCATCACAAGCCAAACGCAAACCAAAAACATTGACATAAAAAGTTTGCAGGGAACTGCCATGCTTGTTATTTAATGCATTGCGATCAAGTACCTTAAAGTCCTGACGAAGATCTAGTACCAAAGACACTTCTTTATGATCGCCCTCCAGCCGTTCAACTGACTGTTCTCCCGCCACATCAACCATGGCTTCACGCACATACTTGCCGAGATCGG
>JAJYKI010000095.1 GCA_021788675.1 bacterium
AAAACAAACCAAAGGATGGCATGTCGTCGACTACATTAAAGAGTTAGAGCGATATATTGGAGCTGGTCAAATTGACTATGTTATATATAACGCCGAACATCCAAGCGATTATTTGCTAAAGAAATACGCAGAAGATGATGAATTGCCTGTAAAAACAGATTTAGAAAGATTTTCTGAAATTGATACAAAAGTTATTGGGGCATCCTTAGTTGCGTCTAATATGCATAAACAAGATCCAGCCGACAAGCTTATTAAGCGCACATTGATTAGGCATGATGCTATAGAAACAGTAAAGCAGTTAGAAAGCGTCTTAAAAGCTAATAATTAAACTATGTGTAGCATGGCTTCTAGCGCGAAGGCAGTGTCCTGCCAATCAGATACTTCAAGACTATCTATGCCCATAGCCTTTACTGGATAGTCGTTGCCACCTTCTTGTAGCTTATCTCCAAAGAACAAAATATCTTCTTTGGTCATATTTAATCTTTCTGCAATCTTCTTCATGCCGTAGGCCTTATCTATGCCCTTTTTAGTTATATCTATAGTAGTTGTGCCACCAGTTCTAACTTCAAACTCAGGTAACAGTGGGGCAAGCATATCTCTAATTTGTTCTTTTCTTGAGTTATCCGGATCCCAAGCTTCTTTTTGCTTGACGCCCTCTTCGCCCAATTCGTCAACAATATCCTGACCTAGAGCGGACCAGGAAATCTGGCTGCCTCTGTCCTCTATCTGCTCGCCGTATACTTTAACGTTATCTAAACCAAGACTATGCACTACAGATTTAGTAGTGCTAATAATCTTCTCTTTCTGCTTGTCTGTAAAGTCTTCAGAATAAATCATTTCCCAGCCTTTACTATGAGAAGAATGTAGGTAGTACCTAGTGCCACAAGTTGGCATTATATGTAGTTTGTTAAGTCTTTCCTCTTCTAGTTTTAGTTTAGATAGTAGTTGGTTTTCAAACTGTTCATACTTCCCTCCAGAGATTACACATATATGGAAATACTCTAATAACTCACCGAGAAGCTCTGCAATTCTATCAGGTACTTCAGACTTACTGGGGGCTAAAGTGCCGTCTAAATCAAAAGCTATAATCTTCTTCATTATTTACTCTTTTGCTGCAATCTTCTTAGCCACGTCGCCTACTTTTTGAGATAAATCCTTACGCGTTACTAGTATGCCGTCTTTAGTATTAATAACTACACAGTTATCTAGACCTAGAACTGCCACCGGCTTGTCTTCTTGGTTATCTATATAACTATTGCTAACTTCAATGACTTCAACATAACCTTTCGTGTAGTTACCATCTTCATTAGAAGCTACAGCGCTAGATAAATCAGTGTAAGATCCTAGATCCATCCAATCAAAGCTGGCTGGAATAACTAAAAGATCCTGCACTTTTTCAATAAGTGCGTAGTCAATCGCCTCAGATTCTAAATCTAAATATGTATCATTAAAGCTAGCGTCGCCCGCTTCAAGCAGCTTATTAAAACTGCCTATAAGCTCTGGAGCAAATTCCTGCATCTTAGACTTAAATATGTCTATAGAACCAACGAAGTAGCCACAGTTCCATAAGTAGTCACCGCTATTTACATATTGTTGAGCAGTTGAGAAATCTGGCTTCTCCTTAAATCTTCCAACCTTATATACATAGTGTTCCTCGTCCTCAAGATCACTCTTTTCTATATAGCCAAAACCTGTAGCAGGATACTTAGGCTCAACCCCAACTAGAACAATCTTTCCGTTATCTAAAGAAGTTTGTGAGGCTAGCTTGAAACTATGGGTAAAGCCGTTATTGTCCCTAATAAAGTGATCGGAATGAATAAACGCAATTGGCTCGTTAGACTCAACAATAGAAGAAAGCTTAACTAAAGCTGCAAGAATACAGTTTGCGGTACCCCTTCTTGCCGGTTCAACTATGTAGTGATCATCTGGCAGCTCTTTGATTTGATCTTTAACCTCGCCAATATGACCTTGCTCAGAAACAATATATATCTTATCCGTTAGCTTTTTAGCTCTTTCATAGGTATTTTGCAATATCGAATTCTTATCTTCGCCAATTTTGAGAAGATGCTTCGGATAGTTTGGGGTCGAAAGCGGCCACAACCGGGTACCAGCGCCGCCGGCGATAATTACGACAATCATTGCTTAATATGATAGCAAATTATTTGGTTCAGTTGATACTAAAATTGTTCGTTTAATTTTTGTCAGCAGATTCAGTAATGTGTTTCCATACCACAAACTTATTCAGCACATAATTCCAGAACAGACCTACTAACGACGCAAGTGCTAGAGATATAAGATGATTGAATACTATTGAGAATAAGGCGAAAAATATAACTGTAATTATTGCACCTAAAGAATTACTGACTAGGTATGTTCTGTAACGAGAAAACAAGCTTCGCTTATAAGACAGTGTTTTATGCTTATATGTCCATTTGTCATGAAAAATAAATGTTACCTGTAGTGCAAAAGCGACAGCCAATACTTCGGCAATAACTCTATTTAGTCCGTATTTTGTTAAGAGCATTAGGGCTGTGTAGTTAGCTATGAATCCCACACTACCAATTAAGGCATATCTACTAGCAACTACCCTCTCCTTATATAAAGAACCTATCAAGCCTTTTGAGGATTCGGCTTTATATTTAAATAAAAGGTTTACGCATTCAAAACCGTCTTTTATGCCAATCTTCTTGCCTTCTGCTTTAGTACGACCATTAAAATTTATTGGTACTTCCACTATTTCAATTTCTCGTAATAATAGTTTGCTTACTAGCTCTGGAGCATAGTTAAAACCATTGGCTTCTATTTTTAGATCTTTTAGAAGTTTAGTATTAACCATCTTATAGCACGTATGCATATCAGTTATTTTTGTATTGTAGAATCTACGAAGTAAAAAATTATAAAAACGATTTGCATAGAAATTAGCCAAAGGCATATTCTTAATATTTCCCAGAAAACGCGATCCGTATACAACAGCGAGGTCATTATCTACAGCTTTTTTTACTAGTTTAGGAATCGCAGTTGGATCGTATTCTAAATCGGCGTCTTGAATGGTAAAGTATTTACCCTTGGCATTTAAAAGTCCTGTCTTGATTCCGGCACCTTTACCATGGTTTTTGTCGTGCTTGATGTACTTAAT
>JAJYKI010000096.1 GCA_021788675.1 bacterium
TTGGCATAGAATTTTAACGGGTCGTCTTCAATGATAAGCTGCTTGGCATAACCTGCCCCGCTTAATCCCTGTTTAATATGTTCCGTCGTCGAGTTATGCATCAATACGACTACATCGGGCTTGGCTTGAGCAATGTAGCTTCCCATCAGTTTATGTACTCGAGCCGATTCCTTACCCTGCTCAACCAAACCGGGCGTTACATATATCTTGCGTTTTTCGGCTTTTAATTCACCTAAAAGTTCCGTGCCGGCCTTAATGCCCTCTATGTTCCCGTTGTAGGTGTCGTCTATGATCCAGGCACCGCCAAGATTATACGGCTGCATGCGGTGCGCGAACGGCTTTGTCTTGGCCACACCGGCCTGAACCTGCTTCTGACTCAACCCCAGATTCATGCCAATAACGGCCGCGACGGACAAGACTCCGACTTGATGCCGGCCAAGCAATTGGCTTTTTAGGCTGATAGTTTTTTTGCCCTTAGTCAGATTGAAAGTTACGCCGTCTAAGTCGACATGGATATCTTTCGCTTTCCAACCGGCCGCCCCGTTATTGCCATAGACTTGATCGCCCGGCTTAATAAAACTTTCGCTGGCTTGTGATTCCTTGTTTACGTAAACGTTGTTATGATGCAAAAAATCCGCCAGAAAAAAGATGTCCTCCCCGGCCGCCCGCAGTGTCTTATATCTGTCAAGATGAGCCGGCGCCAGACCGGTTATTACGCCGTAGGTCGGTTGGGTTAAATCACAGAATTTAGCAATATCCCCGGGAGCACCTTCACCGTACTCAATGATTAGCGCATCTTCTTTGCCGCTTAAACTGCGGGCGAATTTGGCATGCTCAATTAAAACGTTGAAATTGGCTTTTGTGGCAGCAACCTGCAAGCCTTCGCTTAAAACCACGCTCAGGACCTCTTTCATGGTCGTCTTGCCATAACTGCCCGCGACCGCGATTTTAGCACCCGGATGATTCAAGAATAGTGGCTTGGCGGCATCGACTTGACGCTGACTTCTTGGCTCGACAATATATAGCCGGCCCAACTCCAATGGCACTATAACTAAATGTGCCCATAGTAATGGATAAATAACTATCAAGGCACCACCGTAATAAGACAGCCAGATCTGTGAGGTTATCGCTCCGTAAATTACCAGACCAAGACCAGCTAAAAGCTCGACGGCAATTCCCGCCCCAAGACCGGCTAATAGCATTTTGGCGTAAGCCGTTTTATCCAGCTGCCGTCGGTTAGCAACCCTAGAAAAGTCCTTGGTCCGCCACAGCCATTTGAAATATGGACCCGGACGGTATTCGCACGACTGCAACATATATACAAGCGTTGACGGAAATTTAGGTGAGTAGATAGAAAGCAACTGTTTTAGCATTACAGGAATTCCTTGATTAATTTAAGTACAGCTTCGGGCTGGTCGTGGTGTACGAAATGATCACTAGACTTAAGGACTTTAAGCTCGGATTGTTTAATCAGCGCATGGTAGGTCTTGCCGTCTTCCAGCGGAATGGCCGGATCGCGGTCGGCAAAAATAAGCAGAGTCGGAAGGCTTAAGGCGGCGGCATCCTTTTGCACGTCTTGACGGACGGTTTTTTTAAAAGTTTCCTCCAGGTGCGGCATCACTAACAGATCCGAACCGATCGTTCCATACAGTCTTTTGCGTAATCGCTGTTTATAATCATTGGGTAGCCAGAAAGTTGCGGCCTTGCCTGTCTTAGCCACGACTTTGGTAGAAAACTTTTTAAGACCGTTTTTGTTTCTGATGCCGGCCGCCGCTACAAGAACCAGCCTATCTGACTTAATCTTGCCAGTGGCCAAACCTCTTATAGCCAAAGCACCGCCGTTGGAGTGACCAATAATCGCATAACTGGTAAGCTCCAGTTTTTTTAGGAAATGGGCTATAAAGTTCGCATAATCGTCCAGCCCCCAGACTTCTTTCGGCGCCTGACTGGCTCCAAAGCCGGGCAAATCCAAGGCAACCGTTTGGTAGTCTTTATCTAATTCTTGTCTTAGCTTGGCAAAGGTTCGGATATCATCACCCCAACCGTGCAGCAAAAGCACCGTCTTGCCCCGTCCCGATAGGTAGTAATTCGTAATCAAACCATCAACAACTAGCTTCATTGGCAATTATTATACTGGAAAGCTATTTAGTTACTGGCAAATACTATATAATTAAGTTTAAGCGTAATGGATAACGATCACATAAAAGTCAGTATTGGCAAAAATTTTATGGGTAATCTAAAAATCCATAGAAATTTATTAGTCATTGCTGTCGTGCTAATACTATTAGTAGCTAGCGCAGGTCTACTAATCTTCAAACTAGCAACAAACGAGAATGTAATTCCAAACGTAAAAGTAGCCACCAACTATACCCCCGTAAGCTTGTGTACCAGTAGCCAAGCCGTCAATGCATTCTTGCACTTCAATAATTTTAGTACTCTCAATAGTCAAACAGACGTAAATTTAATTACCAACATTGAAAAGTCCGACTCATACCAACAGGATCCGAATTGTCTATTTATACTAACTCGATATTACGTGGCAGAAGGAGATAGTATTGACGCTAGTAAATACTTCACTCAACTTAAGAAAGTTTACTCTCCTAACAAAGGCTTATCTTTAGTTTATGGCGGCAAATCTTTCAACGTCAATAGTTTAAGTGCTCAGATTTCACAATTACAAAAAATAAATCAACAAACTCAAAGTAATGCTACATACTCAGGTAAAGTGCAATGATTATTTTGAGAAAAATTAAGCTGGTATTTGCCTTTTTCGTCTTTAGTTTAGTTTTCGGAGCTGGGATTAATCTGCTACATTCCAGCGTAGCTTATGCTTCTGGTGTCACCTTTGGCGCTTCATATGTCCCTTCTTCAATCCGTTGGGATATGTATAATTATGATAACTTCAAAGATACTGGCCAACAATGTCTGAATGGACAAGATTATCTTAACGAAGAATGGATATCGCCAACTAATAATACCGCAGACAATACAAGCCAAACCGTTCCTTATGGCACTACATCTGAACCGCTTATGCTTAATGACCTACTTATGGTATGCAATACCAAAGTTATAGGCCAGCCTAAATATCCGCAACCACCCGCCGATCTAGCAGGTCCACCAACAGGGAGCACAACTT
>JAJYKI010000005.1 GCA_021788675.1 bacterium
GGGCCAGACTATACGGTAACGAAAAAGACAAGGCAACGTTCACGGATATTGCCGGCTCTGAAGAAGCCAAACAAGACTTGTCAGAAGTTGTCGAATTCTTAAAATATCCCAAGAAGTTTGCATCGCTGGGTGCCAGAATTCCTAAAGGTGTACTACTGGTTGGTCCTCCCGGAACCGGTAAGACGATGTTGGCGCGTGCCGTCGCCGGTGAAGCCAATGTGCCTTTCTTTAGTATCTCCGGCTCCGAGTTTGTCGAAATGTTTGTCGGTGTCGGTGCCAGCCGCGTACGCGACCTGTTTGCTAAGGCTAAAAAGAATTCCCCCTGCATTATATTCATCGACGAAATTGATGCGGTCGGTCGCCGGCGTGGTTCAGGCATGGGCGGTGGTCATGATGAGCGGGAACAGACTTTAAACCAGATACTGGTAGAAATGGATGGATTTGAGCAGGGACAAAACGTTATTGTTCTAGCTGCGACCAACCGTGCCGATGTGCTTGATCCGGCCCTGTTAAGACCGGGTCGTTTTGATCGTCGTGTCAATATCGGGCTGCCGGATCGTAAGGACCGCGAAGCCATCCTAAAAGTTCATTTTGCTAAAAAGCCTTTGGCTAAGAACGTCGATCTTGATAGTTTAGCTGCTAAGACGGCCGGAAGTTCGGGTGCTGATTTGTCCAATATTGCTAATGAGGCAGCTATTATTGCTGCCCGCAACAGCCATCACGAAATTACGCAAGCCGACGTGACTGAAGCTTTTGAGCGTGTCGCGATTGGACCGGAGCGCAAGAGTAAAGTTATGACTGAGGCGGATAAAATAACGACAGCCTATCATGAGGCGGGGCATGCCTTGGTTGGACACGTCTTGCCGGATAGTGATCCGGTACACAAAGTGACTATCATACCAAGAGGCGGTACGGGCGGAGTTACCTGGTTTATACCACCCGAGGACAAGGTTTATGTTTCTTTAGTTCAGTTCAAAGACATTCTGGCCAGGGGTATGGGCGGAAGAATTGCCGAGGAAATCATCCTAGGACCTGATCGCATTACTACTGGTGCCGGCAGCGATCTGCAGAATGCTGCGGAAGTAGCCAGAGACATGGTTGTTAATCAAGGCATGGGCAAGCAGTTGCGTAACCAGGTGTTTAAGGTTGACGATGGCATGATGCTTGATCGCTTAGTGCATGAGCGAGAATATTCCGACGATACGGCCAAGGTCATAGATACTGAAGTTGAAAGCCTTATTACCGAAGCGGCTGACCGAGCCAGGATGGTGATTAAGGCTAACCTTGACAAGCTTGAGGCTCTCAAGGACAGGTTACTCGAAAAAGAGACCGTTGACGGTGATGAAGTAGCTGAAATTCTTAAAGGGGCTAAGATGCCCAAAACGGCTACATTGTACTAGTTTTTACAAACTAGGCATCAAGTGCTTTAAGAGTCGGCCTCTCTGGTCTATACTTGACTGAAGTTTAAGCAAAATTTCTAGCAGTAAAGCATGGACCAATCTATCGAGCAGAAGAAAAAAAGATCGACAATCTTTAACGTAGCGACGCTTTTGATTGCTACGTCAATTGTTGGTCAGTTGCTTGGATTTTTAAGAACCAAGTTGGTTAACTCGCACTTTCCGCTGGTTGGGCCCAATAGTACCGACGCCTACTTCGCGGCCTTTACCATTCCGGACTTATTTTTCTATACGATTGCCGCCGGCGCCCTGGGCGTGGCCTTTATGCCGGTTTTGAGCGATTACCTGCACAAAAACGGACGGAAGGCGGTTTGGGAGTTGACCTCAAGTTTTATGAATCTGCTGGTCATCTTCATGCTCTTTGTCGCCATCATCATTCTGGTTTTTGCCCGCCCGCTAGTGCACGATATCGTAGCACCGGGTCTATCGCCGCAACAACTTAACAACGCTACGGATATAATGCGCCTCTTGGCTTTTAACCCGCTTCTGTTCACGATGTCTGGCATTATTACTAGTGTTCAGCAAACCCTGGGCAGGTTTTTCTTTTTTGCCATCGCGCCGATATTCTACAACCTTTCGATTATTGCCAGCATATTTATTTTTAAAGACAATATAGGCTTGGTCGGTTTAGGTATCGGGGCTTTGGTTGGCGGCATTTTGCAGCTTATTGTCGTATTGATCGGCTTGCAGGGACTTAACTTTACCTGGCGACCGAAAATTGATTGGCGCAACAAGGATTTTCACTCCATCTTAAGGAACCTTCCGCCAAGATCCTTGGATCAGGGAATGGACCAAATTGAAGATATCGTTGAGACCCATATCGCCAGCGGTTTAGGCAGTGGTAACATTTCAGACTACAACAACGCCTATACCCTTAGCACGGCACCAATTCTGCTGCTCGGCACAACCATTGCAACGGCCGCCTTCCCAAAGCTTAATGCCAGATTAAGTCAGGGCCGACCTGACTTGTTCCGCAAGGATTTTCTTAAAGTAGTCAGGGTTATGATCTGGTTGGCTGCCCCGGTCGTGGTTATAAGCTACTATTGTCGTGGCTACCTGGCCCGACTTATTTTTTCTAGAGGCAACGAGCAGATTTCTGTCATCTTCGGCTTTCTGACTATCGCTATATTTTTCAGGGTATTGTACGCCATAATCTCGCGTTGGTATTATGCGCAAAAAGATACCCGTACGCCGATGTACATGTCTATTTTTACGATCGCCTTTAACATTTACCTGGCTTTTACTCTGGCAAAACCAAATGCTTACGGCGTAGCCGGATTAGCTATCGCGCAATCAATCGTATCGGCGGTCGAAGTATTAACCCTGAGTATTATTATGCTTATTAGAGATCATAAGCTGCTTGATTGGGGTTTTTGGCAGGGCGTAATCAAAATAGCATCTGTTACCGGCTTTACGGTTTTGGCGGGCTTTATCATGATTTCCTTCTTGCCGCTCGGTCTGCTGGACAAAGGAATTATTACGCTCGGCAGTAAGCTTATTATGATTACTGGCGTTACGATGCTGGTGCATATCGTCGTATCAGCTTTATTTGATCTGGAAGAAGCTCGCCCAATCATGGCATTTGTGCGCAAGGTTGCATTAAAACCAATTAAGATAGATTTGACTTAATTGACAAATAATTGGCAAATCCGGATATAATTGCAGGACATGGATCAAACACGGATACGTAATTTTTGTATTATTGCCCATATCGATCACGGTAAGTCGACGCTGGCTGACCGATTGCTGGAGATTACCGGTACGGTCTCCCGGCGTGAAATGAAGGATCAACTATTAGACAAGATGGACTTGGAGCGGGAAAAAGGTATAACCATCAAGTTGGCTCCGGTCAGAATGAAATACAAAGACTATGAGCTTAATCTTATCGATACGCCCGGCCATGTCGATTTTAGTTATGAAGTGTCACGCAGTCTGGCGGCATGTGAGGGTGCGTTATTAGTGGTTGATGCGACCCAGGGCATTCAAGCCCAAACGCTGGCTAATGTTTATCTGGCGATTGCTGCCGACCTGACTATCATACCGGTACTTAACAAGATAGACCTACCGGCGGCTGACGCTGACAGGGTGGGAGCCGAGATTGTCAGTCTATTGGGGTGTAAGCCGGAGGAGATTTTGCATATATCCGCTAAAACCGGTCAGGGTGTTGAAGCTGTGCTTGATCGGATTATAGAGGATGTGCCGGCGCCGGTGCCCGGCTCGCACAATGAGACCAGGGCTTTAATCTTTGACAGCTACTTCGATGATTACCGGGGAGTAATCTTGTACGTTCGGGTAGTTGACGGTGGTCTTAATAAGAACGATCCGATTCACATGATGGCGTCCGGTGCCGATGGTCTGGCGCTGGAAGTCGGTTCTTTAACTCCAAACTTGACCCCGGGCAATAAACTGATGGCGGGCGAAATAGGCTATGTGGTTACGAATCTAAAAACCTCACGTGAGGCTCATGTTGGCGATACGGTTACGACTTCCAAAACGCCGGCCAGATTACCTTTGCCTGGTTATAAAGAGGTCTTGCCGTTTGTTTATGCCGGTTTTTTCCCTGAAAGTAATGAAGATTACCAGTCGTTAAAAGATGCTGTGGCTAAGTTGTCGCTTAATGACTCGGCACTTCAGTTCACGCCCGAAAATTCCCCTGTGCTTGGTTTTGGCATCCGGATTGGTTTCCTGGGCTTGCTACATCTTGAAATCGTCAGGGAACGCTTGGAGAGGGAATACGGTCTCGAGCTTGTAGTCACTAATCCCTCGACCGACTACCATGTGGTTTTAAATAGTCAGGAAGAGCTGGACATTAAAAGCGCGGCCGACTTGCCGGATCCGACTATGATCAAGGAGATTCGAGAGCCATGGATCAAGGGAGAAATAATTTTACCCAAGCAATACATCGGTCCGGTGATGCAGTTAATAGCCGAAAAGCGCGGCCGTCAATCCAACTTAAGCTATGTTGAAGACCAGGCTTTGATTAGTTTTGAAGCCCCTCTGGCCAATCTCTTAACCGACTTTTATGATCAACTAAAAAGCTTGACCAGCGGTTACGGCTCGTTCAATTACGAATTGTCCGACTACCGGGCGGAGGATTTGGTCAGGCTGGACTTTTTAGTCGCCAATGAAAAAGTCGATGCGTTGTCGATTATGGTGCACCGGAGCGAAGCCTTGTCTCTAGGCAGAGAAACGGTCGCTAAACTAAAAGACATAATTCCGAGACAGAATTTTAAGGTTGCAATCCAGGCTGCCATTAACGGTAAGATAATTGCGCGCGAGGATATCTCGGCCTTCAGAAAAGATGTAACCATCGGTTTGTATGGTGGTGATGTGACTCGAAAGCGTAAGGTGCTAGAAAAACAAAAGCGGGGTAAACGGCGACTGAAGCGGTTTGGCAAAGTGGACATTCCGGCGGAAGCGTTTTTTGTCATGATGCGCCGGTCAAATGATTAGGTTTGCGCAGCTTTAAACCAATCTGTAATATATGCCCATATGAACCAACTTGAATACCGGCAGGATTTTGAAGCCGTTCTGACAGACTATAGGCTAAGTAATTCAGCCGCCAAAATCTTGTCTGAAATGCGCCTGGCTATCCTAAGCGGCCCATCCGGTTCTGGTCGCAACACCATAATTGACCAACTGCTTAAAAGCGGCGACTATAGCTATATAGTTTCGGATACGACTCGCCAGCCGCGTGCTAATAACGGCGTCATGGAAGTTAACGGCGTCAATTACTGGTTTAGGCGAGAAGCCGATTTTCTAAAGGATCTAAAAGCCGGGAACTTTCTGGAAGCTGAAATAATCCATAATCAGCAGGTGTCCGGTATAAGCATAAGAGAACTTAAAAAGGCCTACCGGGCAGGTAAAATAGCCATAACTGAAGTTGAAATCGGCGGCTTTAAAAATATTCTTGGGCTCAAGCCGGATGTCGTCGGCATATTCATCCTGCCGCCGTCTTTTGAAGTATGGATGGACCGGCTGTTTAAGCGGGGTGCTATCTCTCAGACTGAACTAAGTCGTCGTCTTAGTACCGGTATAAGGATATTTAAAGAAGCGACCACGATTAATTCGGCCAGGATTATCATAAACGATGATTTAGGCGTTGCCCTTAAGGCCGTCGACAACATCATTAAACACGGCAATGCGACTGGTCATGATCGAGGTTTGGAAGTTGCTAAGGACTTGTTGAAGCGAACACGTGCATACCTCGATAAGCGCGAGACAAACTCTTAGCACTCTTGACTGACGAGTGCTAAGAAGATAGAATGACAAGTAATTAAACAGTTTTTTCAGGCGGTATAGAGCCATGATGAGTGAACGACAAAGCCAGATTTTAAAAGCCATTGTAGAACAGTATGCGGAAGTTGCCAGTCCGGTTGGCTCTAATTTGCTAGCCAAGGCTTTCAATGTATCATCGGCTACTATTCGTGCCGAAATGGCCGAACTTGAACGCCTAGGCTTTATTTCGCAACCCCATACCAGTGCCGGACGTGTCCCGACCGACAAAGGTTATCGTTACTACGTTAACGAGCTAAACGAAAACCAGTTGGCAAGCGAGGATAGTGAGCGACGCGCCGAACGGGCGTTATCGGTGAGGGTACACGAAGGCGGTATGCCGGAGCGAATTATTAGAAATGCTGTCGATACATTAGTTGAGCTGACCCATAATCTCGGTTTAGCTACCATCGGTAACCAGTTATATATCAGCGGACTAAGTAATCTGTTCGGGCAACCCGAATTCGTTGGCGGTCAACAGGTTAGGCAGGTGGCTCAGCTACTAGATAATCTCGAACCATGGCTAAGGGAGACGGCTCCACTCCAGCCCTTAAACGTTTATATCGGCCGCGAAAATCCGATTGGCCGTAGTGCCGGCGCCAGCTTGATTATTAGCCGCTTCCGTAGTTCCTTTAGCGACAATAGCTACATCGGCATTTTAGGTCCAACCCGACAGCAATATAGGGATGTAATGCATCTGGTCAAACTGGCCGGCCAAGAGCTGGAGGAGGCGTTATATGACCGATAAGAAACACTCCGCCAAGTCCGATTCAATTAATGAAGAATTGTTAAGTGCAAAGCAGACGATCGGAGACCTGACAGAGGCTTTGCAGCGAGAACGAGCCGACTCGGTTAATTTAAGACGTCAGCATGAAATGGCCTTGTCGAGTGCTCGTCAGATCGCAAAAGTGAATACCGTTAGGGAACTTTTGCCAGCTATCGACAGTCTCGAGCGCTCACTCAAGCATGTGCCTGAAGATCTCAAGGACAATGACTATGTAAAAGGGGTGGAGGCCGTGTTGAAGCAGTTCGATAAGGTTTTCGAATCTATGGGTATTGAACGTATTAAAACTGTCGGTGAAGAATTTGATCCTAATTATCACGAAGCAGTCCATATGGATGACACGGCTGGTGGACAAAAAGAGATTGTTAGCGAAGAACTACAGGCCGGTTACAAATTGGGCGACGAAGTTATCCGGCACGCTATGGTTAATGTCGTAACCAGATAAGAAAAAATAGCCTAGCACTCTTGACACATGAGTGCTAATTTCCTAAGATATAATCATCATTAGCACTCTTACATAACAGTTGCTAACAGGAAAGGGTATTAACGAATATGTCAAAAATTATAGGTATAGACTTAGGTACAACCAACTCGGCTATGGCGGTTATGCAAGCCGGAAAGCCGGAGATTATTGCTAACAGCGAAGGCAACCGTACGACCCCATCGGTCGTTGCCGTTAATAAAAACGGCGAACGTCTGGTTGGCCAGATTGCCCGTCGCCAACAAGTTACCAACCCCAAGAATACAATTTATGAAGTTAAGCGTCTGATCGGGCGTAATTTTAACGATTCCGAGGTCCAGAGAGATCTTAAGCTTCTAGGCTATGAGATTAAAAAGGGCGGGAATGGCGTCAAGGTAGTAATGGCCGACAAGGAATATAGTCCGGAAGAAATCAGCGCCATGATCTTAGCCAAGCTCAAGGCTGACGCCGAGGCTTTTCTTGGCGACAAAGTCACCGAAGCCGTCATTACCGTGCCGGCATATTTTGATGATAGTCAACGTCAAGCCACTAAGGACGCCGGTAAGATTGCCGGGCTAGAAGTTAAGCGTATCATCAACGAGCCGACAGCCGCGGCTTTGGCTTACGGCTTGGACAAGGAAGGCAAAAGCGACGAAAAAATTGCCGTTTATGACCTTGGCGGCGGTACGTTTGACGTGTCCATACTCGAACTTGGTGACGGAGTTTTCGAGGTTAAAAGCACCAATGGCGATACTCACTTGGGTGGTGCTGACTTTGACCGGGTAATCGTGAATTATTTTGTAGACGAGTTTAAAAAAGAGTCCGGTATCGACATTGCAGACGATAAACCGGCAATGCAAAGATTGCGTGACGAAGCCGAAAAAGCCAAGATTGAACTATCGACTGCCCAAGAAGTAGATATTAATCTTCCCTTTTTGACCGCAGACGCTGAAGGACCTAAGCATTTTGAGCATAAACTAACCCGCTCTAAGCTTGAAAGTCTGGTGGCTGAACTTATAGATAAGACCCAGGATCCCTGTGAAAAGGCCCTGAAGGATGCCGGTCTTAAAGCCAGCGATATAGACGCCGTTGTTTTAGTCGGCGGTATGACCCGAATGCCATCAGTTCAGGAAAAAGTTAAAAAGATATTCGGCAAAGACCCGATGAAGGGTGTTAACCCTGATGAGGTTGTGGCTGTAGGAGCGGCTATTCAAGGCGGAGTCTTACAGGGCGACGTTAAAGATGTCCTGCTACTTGATGTTACTCCTTTAAGTCTTGGTATTGAGACTATGGGTGGGGTGATGACCAAGCTGATTGAGCGTAATACCACTATTCCGACATCAAAGAGCGAAGTATTTTCAACGGCGGCCGACAACCAGCCGCAAGTTGAAATACATGTCGCCCAAGGTGAGCGCGAAATGATTGAGGGCAACAAGAGCCTGGGTCGATTTATTCTAGATGGCATCCCGCCGGCGCCGAGAGGCATCCCGCAAATTGAAGTTACTTTCAATATCGACGCCAACGGAATCTTAAATGTTACAGCCAAGGACAAGGGTACCGGTAAAGAGCAGAGCATAACTATTAGCGGTTCGGGCAATCTTGACAAAACAGAAGTCGAGCGCATGGCCAAAGAAGCTGAAGCCCATGCCGAAGAAGATAAGGACCGCAAAGCCGCCGTTGAGGCCAGAAATATGCTTGACGGTGCGATTTACCAGGCGCAAAAGCTAGTCAGCGACAACAAAGACAAGCTCAGCGATGAAGACGCTAAAACTTTGAATGAAGCCATCGACACGGCCAAAAAGACCTTTTCGGACGATAAGGCTGACAAATCGGCTATTGAAGCAGCTGCCAAGACACTTAACGACGTCATGATGCCAATCGGTGCCAAGTTGTATGAAAACTCATCGTCCAACACCGAAGCAAAGGCGGAGGAAGATAAGGCCAAGGACGGGCCGATTGAGGGTGAAGTTGTCGACGAAAAGACCGACAAAGAAGAAAAATAACCTTGTAAGCCTACTAGAGTCCGCGTGGCTCTGGCTGTACAACGACTTTTAAAGGAAGTAGCTTAAAATGGCCCAACGCGATTACTACGAAGTACTAGGTGTTTCCAAGGATGCGTCTGCCGACGAAATCAAAAAGGCTTTTCGCCGTGCAGCTATTGAGCATCACCCCGATCGCGGCGGAGACGAAGCCAAATTTAAAGAAATCAACGAAGCTTACGAAGTCTTGAAGGATCCGGCTAAGCGGCAGCGATATGACCAGTTCGGGCATGCCGGTGTTGGAGGAAGTCCGGGTGGAGATAACGGATTTGGCGGTTTTGGTGGTTACCAGAACGTTAATTTTGACTTTGGCGATCTGGGACTGGGAGATATTTTCAGCAGCTTTTTTGGCGGCGGGTCAACCAATGCCCAACAGCCAAACCGCGGTCGGGATATTGAAACCAAAGTTGAGATCGACTTTGAGCAAGCCGTTTTCGGAACGGAAGTCGAAGTAAGCCTTAATCTTGAAGATACTTGTGATCATTGTAAGGGAACTACGGCCGAGCCGGGACATGACTTAAAGACATGCGCTACTTGTGGTGGTAGCGGTCAGGTCGTTAGGGTTACGCGAACCGTTTTCGGCAATATTCAGCAAGCCAGTGTTTGTCCGACCTGTCACGGACGCGGCAAAATACCGGAAAAGGTATGCAGCGTTTGTAATGGCAAGGGCACGAAAGCCAAACGCCAAAAGATAAATTTGAAGATACCGGCTGGGGTTGATGACGGAGCGACTATCCGTTTGCGCGAACATGGCGAAGCGATTGCCGGGGGCCCCAAAGGTGATCTTTATGTCAATATCCGGGTAAAGCCGCACAAGCAATTTACGCGTGAGGGTGACTTGATTCTCAGCGATGAACATATAGATATGGTAACCGCCGCATTGGGGGGAGAAATTGAAGTCAGCACAGTCGATGGTTTGGTAACTATGAAAATACCGGCCGGCACCCAAAGTCATAGTGACTTTAAGCTTTCCGGACACGGCGTGCCGCACATTCGCGGCAATACCCGCGGGGCGCATATCGTAACTGTAATAGTAGATACGCCGACCAAGTTGAATAAACAGCAGCAGGACATATTGAAAGACTTTGCAGCCTCAAATAATGCTCAAGATAAACGAGGATTTTGGCGATAGTATTGCTAAAGCGTATAGAAAGTACTATTAATTATGTTTAATGTCTTTAAAAATAAACAACCAATCCGGGTTTATCCCGCTTCTAATAACCATACTTCTAATCGTCATATTTATTATTTACCTGGCATATATGCGCGTACATTCCCACCAAACAATAAAGCTGTAGCCGGAGCTGTATTGTAATGGCCACCCAATACATGCCGCATATCGGTACTAAAGAGCTAGTCGGGCTGCCGGATTATGGCATAAACGACGTGCCGGCTAAAGTCGACACTGGAGCTGACAGTTCGGCCATATGGGTCAGTCAGATACAAGAGAAAGCCGGAGAATTGAGTTTCGTATTGTTTGGTCCAGTCTCGCCTTTTTATACCGGCGAAATTATTCGTACCCGGCAATTTTCAATGGTGAAAGTAAAAAACTCATTCGGACACGAACAAGAAAGATATAAGGTGAATCTAAAAATAAGGATAGCCGACCGGAATATCAAAGTTCGTATTACACTTGCAGATCGTTCCAGCAACCGCTACCCGATATTGATTGGACGTCGAACCATAAAGGGCAAGTTTTTGGTAGATGTTTCGAAAATTAATTTACCCAAAACTACTCACAGCCTCCTTTTTCTTTACTCAGAAGGCAAGAGTTCGCCAAATGATTTTTTTAATTATGCCAATCAGAGCGGATTGTCTATCTATGGAGCGAACTATGAAGATATAATCTTTCGTACCGGTGATAATAACAAAATAAGTATCCTAAGAACCGGTGAGGATTTAGCGAGCTTTGCGGCCGTGTATTTTAATCGCGTCGCTTCATCGCACAGAGGCTATGGCCATATTGCATCTGCAATTGCACAATATCTTGAGGCTAGGAACGTGGAATTTATTGATCGATCCGTCATCAATGCACAGGATCCATCAAAGCTGCATCAGTATATAGTCTTGACCGATCATCACATAAGAGTGCCGCAAACCATATTCATGTTTAATGATCAAATGGCCGAAAATTACGATATGATTGTTCAAGAACTGGGTCTGCCTTTTGTCCTGAAAGACGATCTCGGCAAACGCGGGCGCCACAGATATTTTATTGAGAATAAAGCCGACTTTGATCGAGCACTTAGTCAATGCAAAGAAGAGCTGGTCTGGCTATTGGCACAAAAGTATGTCGTTAATGATACGAATTACCGTCTTTTGGTGATGGGGGACAGGGTAGAGGTTGTTATTCGGCGCAGCCAAGCTGCCAATAATAGTAAAAAAACGCTAGACAACACAACACTAGTTGATATATCCGAAATACCCCAAAAAGTCCTTCGAGACTCTGTATTGGCAGCTAAGCTGCTACAGCTTCAGATTGCTGGCGTTGATGTAATGCAAGACAAATCTACTAAATTATGGTATTGTCTTGAGGTTAATAAGTCTCCCCAAATATATAGCGGGCAGTATATTGACGCGAAGCAAGCAGGTTTAGTGAGATACCTAAAGCGTCGCTTGCCGGACTAAATCTAAAAAGTTAGCAGGTTAATTATGAACATTGTTATTTTATCCAAAGGTCCCGGTAATTACTCGACCAAAAGATTGATCGAAGAAGCAAAGCTGCGCGGACATAATGTCAGGGTTGTGAATTACGCTAAGTGTTTTGTCACCCTAGAGCCTAACAATCCAATAGTTAACTATGGTGGTGAAGAAATCAAAGACGTAGACGCGATTATTCCAAGAATCGCTTCGAATTTAACCATGTACGGCTCGTCGATTGTTCGCCAATTCGAAATGCAGAATGTTTTTACGACCACCAGTTCAATCGCGATCGTTCGCTCCAGAGATAAACTGCGCAGTATGCAGCTTCTGGCTAAGGCCGGTGTGGGCATTCCCAAGACGGTTTTTGCAAGGGAAACTGCCGATTACGAAGGTGTCTTGGAGCAAGTCGGCGGCGCTCCGGTTATAATCAAGGTTGCTAGAGGAACCCATGGTCAGGGCGTTGTCTTAGGTGAAACCAGGAAAGCCGCACTGGCCGTGATGCAGGCCTTTAATGTAGAAAATGTAAACTTTTTGGTTCAAGAATTCGTAGCTGAGAGTCGCGGCGAAGATATAAGAGCGTTTGTAGTTAACGGTAAAGTTGTTGCTAGTATGTTGCGTTCGGCTTCGGACGGAGACTTCAGGTCAAATCTTCACCAGGGTGGTCAGGGAAGCGTCGTTAAACTAACCGATGAAGAGCGCCGAACGGCTCAAAAAGCAGCTAAAACCATGGGGTTAACTATTGCCGGCGTGGACATGCTTAGAAGTGATCGTGGTCCGCTTGTTTTGGAAGTTAATTCTTCGCCGGGCTTTGGAATTGAAAAAGTCACCGGCCGCAACGTGGCTGCCAGTATCATTGAATATACCGAGCATTCGGCTAAAACGGGTCGTCGCAAAGACAAAGTCGGGGCTTAAAAGCAAACCGCTCGTGCTATAGTCATAGGTGGGTATGTCTTTAGGATTAATCTGGCTGGCAATAATCTTACTCATACCGGTAATCGGTCTATATGTATTAAGAGTTAATGCCGTACCGGTTTATTTAGCTTTATGTGTTGGTTATGTGGCAATGGTTTTTGGTGCTGGCAACGCCAATCTACTGGTCACTCAAGGCAATCGTCTATTGCCTGCCAATACCGGTATAAATCTCGTATTTTTGGTCTTGCCGGCCATAGTCACGGCAGTATTGTCCGTCGGCTCAGCTCACGGCAAAAAGCGTATCATTAATCTTGTGCCGTCTATAGCGCTAGGCTTTTCATCAGTCATCTTAATTACGCCGCAATTGCCCAAAGCGCTAGCCGGCTCGATATACTCGACCGGATACTGGTCCACGATTAAGTCCTACGAAACAACCATAATGCTGTTCAGTTCGTTAATAATTTTGATTTTTCTATGGCTGAGTCTAAAAAACTTTAAACCGTCAAAGCACAGAAATAAAGACTAATTTTTTTTCCTGCGCTTGCGAGGCTTGGGATTAAATACGTTTTCGGTGTTTGCGAATTTAATTCTGTCGGATTGTCCACTCTTGAGCTCCCGCTCGGCTGCCTCTATGAGCCGATCGTACGTCGCATCGCCGTCTCCTGCGCGCAAATATATGTCAATGAAGGCAGTTCTTGGTTGTGCGTTGCCATTAATGGTTATTATTTCAGCAACTCTATATCTTCCTCTCCCCAAATCTACTACTTTATAAGTAGTATTTCTTTCGGGAATTCTATTATAGCCGATATCATAATGGGGAGAATCGGTATCAACCGCGCGAGCTTCTTCGTCTCGCATTGCGCGTTTTTGTTTTTCCATTGCCATCTCAGCCAATCTATGCAATTTGTCTGCAAAAGCATCTGGCTTAGGGGTTTCACTGGAGATTTCGGGCCTTAACGCAACATTTTCACTAGGGTCTCCGGTGTCTTGTCTGATGGAAGAAAGCCTCTCTCGTAAGTTGTCTTTTTTTGTAGGTGTGTCGCTAACTATTTCTGGAGACGGCTCTGGACTGGTTGGGTCGCTAATCTGATCTTCCCATAGAGTTGGTTGATACGGCTTTTTTTCTGGAGACATAAAAATATAGTACAACAAATAACTTAAAAACTCAATACCCGTGGTATAGACCAATTCGCGCAAAAGTGATTAAATATTGTTAGTGCGACAAAAAACAAATATCGATTTATTATACGCAATCAATCCGGTTAATGCTGGTACCGGAGCGTCTGCTTTGTTGTATGATCGCATCAATCCGGCCTTTCAAGACTATAAGAAGATTAGACGGCAAATATACGCCAGCTTTTTAAAGACAGCGCCAAGCAGTATCGAAGAGGATAAAGTCGTTAATGAGATTGAAGACGCCGAGTTGCTGCGTAGCGCATATATGACTATCCATTCTCACCGGCATGACAGAAATATATGGGCTGCTAGGTTTACGCAAATCTCCAGAAGCTTATATGGGGAGCCGGACCCGCTAGTAGCTACCGGTTTACTCAAAGAAGAGCTTCAATTTATCAAGGGATTAATTAATAATAAAAACATTTCACAAAAGGCAATCAAATTACTTATAGATACCTACAGCCCAATTGTTGAGACTGGATTAAGAAACCATGGTCATTTCACCGATGCCACCATTCCAGATCATGCCATACATGCGATCAGGCATTACGGTAGATATATGCAAAGACGCTACAGGCCTATTTTTGATCTCGTCGATTTATCTAACAAAGTATCTTTTTCAGCGAGTGATTTAAAGGAACTTTTTGATAGTGCTCTGAACTGGATGATAAAAAATGACGATCCGGATTGGAAAACATGGCAGGTTGTGATGTCCAGGAACTCGTCAGTTTCGGTATCGGTGCGTAAAAAACAAATACTAATAGGCGTTAAGCGTAGTCAGGCAACTGCTCGAGAGGCAAAGGGCCTATTGGCCCATGAGTTGCTGGTGCATGCTATGCGTGGCAAGAATGGTTATAAGACGGGTAATCGTATGCTGGCAACCGGACTGCCGGGCTATTTGCATTCTGAAGAGGGTCTTGGTGTACTTCATGAGATGGCGGTTAACGACACATTGCCACCTAAGGCCAAAGATCGTTATTTGGATATAGCATTAGCGCTAGGTACGATTGATGGCGTTGAGCGCTCCAGAAAGCAACTGTATCGAACAAGCTATGCGAGACAATTAATCAGAGCCCAGGCCTTAGATTACGACCCGGTGATTATTAAATCTCTAAAGCACACAGTCTGGTCTCATATAGACAGAATATATAGGGGAGGAACCGGTTTTGGCAGGGCAAACCAGCAAGCAATATTCACTAAAGACATCGCCTATTTTGAAGGCTTCATGGAAATGTCCGATTATATTGCGAATCGAATATACAAAGGCGATTTGCCGGAAGCTATTTTCCAGTATCTCTCGTCAGCTAAGTTTGATCCCAATAACCAGAGGCACTTAATGACTTTAAACGCTATCTAATCATGTAGTAGGCTTCATGGTTTCTTTAGTTTGCTATTCCCGTTTATAATTTTCAATTTACATAACATAAGCATCCTTTTTTGGTTGGAAAATTAAAAAATACATACCTATAAAACCAACTTTAGGAATTAAAACTTGAAGTTTGACATATATACAAATTTTATAATAAAGGTATAATTATCTAGTTATGAAAGATAGACCAC
>JAJYKI010000097.1 GCA_021788675.1 bacterium
ATATTCACTTGTTTGGCAGCGTCGGCCTGAGCTTGCGTAATCATGTGCTGAGCTGCCATTTGGTCTAGTACATAGTGCTGCCTAGCAATGATGGCTTTAGCGTTAAAAAAGTTTTCGGTTGCCGCCGGGTTGTACTGCGGACTGCTATAGGGAGAATAAATTGTCGGTGCTTGCGGTACGCCAGCTAAAAATGCGGCTTGGGCTAAGGTTAGTTGCGCCGCCGGTTCGTTAAAGTAATCCTCAGATGCCGACTGGACCCCATATTCAACGTTGCCGTAAGGTGCAATGTTAAGATATGCAGTTAGGATTTGAGACTTAGAGTACTTATGAGCAAGTTCTATACCCAGTATTACCTCTTTAATCTTCTCGGGAATTGTCAACGGGTCGGCCCAGCCTTCGTTAAGCTTGGCGACTTGCTCGGTAATAGTTGACGCGCCTTGTAGGCCGCTGCCTAAGTGCAGGATGTCATGCGCGGCAGCCCGGATAATCGAGCCGAAGTTAACCCCTGAGTCGTGGTAGAAGTTCTTGTCTTCTATGGCTACAGTAGCCTCCTTCATGTAATTAGATATCTGGTTACTGTCGACCGGTATCCGCTTAATATCCTGGTATTCCTGCCAAAGAGCGGTTTTTCCGGTATGGTCGTAGAATGTAATGCTGCCGCCCAGATTCTGGTTGTATATGTTATTAATGTTCGGGGTGTATCTACTGACATAAGCGAACGTACCCAGGCTGATTAAGAACAAAACGGCAATGCCTATCCCGGCAACCTTAAGAAAACGGATAAGCCCGGCTCGGTTCAACCAGTAGTTTTTAAACCTTAATTGGTATGACTTTAGTTTGCTAAGATTCTCGGGCTTAACAGGTCGGCGCCGCCGATTACGGTCGGTTCTTGGCTTCGATTGGCTTAGCTTTGCTTTAATGTCTCTTGCCATAGTCTAATTATGTTATCTAACCCTAACGATAGTAATATTTCTGAAAAAATGCTTACAATAAACAGTTTAAACACTTGTTAATTAATATAGAATCGTTTTTTTAGCCCATTTACCGGCCTAGCTTTTCTGATCCGGCTATCTATCTAAGCCGATTGTTTGGATTTTTATAGTTTCTAATACTATCCAGTATTGCTGAATTTAAGGTTAAAAATGCTTAATTTAAATTAATTAGTTATTAAGCAATGCTTCGTGCACAAAGAATCTTACGCAACCGGCGCCAATGGTTGCTATTTGTTCTATACCCGTGCCGCATTCTTGGTTTAGGTCGCGACTCTTTAGAGCGGTCATTATAATCGATTGCAGTCCGGTATCATCGTACAGGCTGGAAATGAACGTATCTGGTACGCCGTATAAATCTGCGATGTCTCTGCTGGTATCAAATGTTGCGCCTATGCCTAGGCCACTAACTGCATAGCTTTGAGAGTAGCTTAGGTATGCTAACGCCGCTCCTATTATAAGTGCCGGATGGGCCCAGAAGCCTTCGCTGGTTTCGCTATTGAGTTGAAAACCGTATGCGTCTAGATAAGACTGGATTTCTTCCTGGTCGTTTTCCAGTTGCTGGGCGGCTGATTTGGCTACTTCAATCGTGCCGTTTTCGGTTATTAGGTTGCCAATACTACCGACAACCTCAGGCGGTACTTGCGGAGGACTGGATTTGTCCGGTAGCCATAACTCTTGCGTTGACATTTTTGTTACCTCTAAAGCTTTTATATATATTTACATCTTTAAAAAGATAATAGCAATACCATAAAAGCCAATAGCCTATATCGATTAACGTTTTTTAGCTTTTTTCAGTTAGTTCACTTAAGTTGGACTTAATCTCTTCATACATTGAAGCAAGGTTAACGTCTTCGGGGGGGTTGTCTAAAATTGATTGCACGGCCATCCTGCCGTCAGCGGTCTGTTCCAGACAGTCAGTATAACCAATCGCTTTGCTCGATTGAGCCAGGCGTACGCCTTCATTAAATAACAGTTTCTTGACCCCGTCATTCAGTGCCGTAAGGAAATGCTTTTCGCCGTAATGATCGCTTAGGTACGCTGCATAAAACATTGTCCTTACATTGTTCGGGATGACATTGATTAGCTCAAAAGGTGTTATTGGTCTATCGGCTATATGCATAGCAAGCATAATAGATCGGCCGATCGTGGCTACAACCGGTTCGGGTCCGCCGTCTTTAAGTCGCTCAAAATTAGTCATCATTAATGACTAGTAAAGCACAAAAAAATATATATAGCTATATATAGTACGATACGTAAATATATATAAAACTTAAATACATACTAATGTAATAAAGTGATATAATATAGCGCCGACATGTCTAATAGCCAATCTTATCCCGAATCAATTATGAAGATACTAGATTATTGTGATTACGGCGATCCGAATCTGAAGACCGGTAAACACGTGGATCCGCTAGCCTTGCGTCAGGCACGTATTCAAATAATCCGGGATAAAATTCAATCAACTATAACGATTCAATCGGCCATTGTAGCTTCGGCGCCCGTTCAGCCCGATAGTACAATAGATAAAGCTTAAAAAAGTAAGAAGTTCCTAAGCTGAAAATGAAAAGATTAGGTGTCATTTAAAATAATACACCTGAACTTTCGGCTAGATACTGTTATATTTTTTAACAGTTGGCTGTGAAAGGGCTGTTAAATTTAAATAAACCGCTATCCTTAAGGCAAAATAATAATAAATCTAGACGGAGACAATCATGAATCAGTTAGGCGACAAAAAATCAACCGGTCGGCGTATTGCTTTGCGTTTAATTGGTTCCATACTGGCCTTGGCAGCAATTGCAATAGTCATAGGTGCATATTATTTGCTCGCCAATAAAAATAAATCCCACAATGTAAATAAAAGTAGTCAATCGGTTGCTGCTGTCAGTGCGGCACCTAAGGACAAGCAGCTTGCGGCCGCCGAAGCCGGCATATTGCCGTGGCAATTAAGCTCGCCTTTAAGTCGCATGGCAGTATATCCTGGTCAAAATGGCAATCAGCTAATCATTGCCGGCGGACTGACCGCTTCCGGACAATCAGCCAGTGGCATATATACTCTAGATACAA
>JAJYKI010000098.1 GCA_021788675.1 bacterium
GGCGGTAAAAATAAATAGCAGCGTATTTTTAAGTATTTTCATGGTATGTATTTTAATCCGAATGCGACAATGGCTTCAGCCGATAAAGCAACCACTAGGCCAACGACAGCATAAATCATGGTATTTCTCGCCTTGGAAACTGATTCGGGATTACCGTTCGAAGTCACAAACTTAACACCCGAGATTACAATCATTAATACTGATATGGCCGCCACTATGCCAAAAACTACACCGGTTATCTGACCCAATTGGGTAGGACCAGCACTTACGGTCGGCAAGCCGGTGCATTCGCTGCTAGCCCCGTTGTCAATGCCACTGACATTCACACAAGCGGACGAGGCAATCTGACTTAATAAACTAACTATAGCCATAATTAATGTATACTCCCCGCAATAAATGTTATCACTGCGGTAGCCATTATAGATATGGCTAGACCAATCATGGAGTTGATTATTATAGTCTTGGCTTTGTTAACGTTTTCGGCGCTTCCGGAGCTAACCGTATACATTATGCCCCCGTATATGACCATTCCAACGGCTATTATGGCTCCAATCCTCAGAAGAATATCTATTACGGCAGCAACTATCAGCCAAACGTCGGATATTGAAGTGAACGCGGGCTGACAACCGGTTGGAGTTGAGTTAAGCGGTAAGTATTCATACCAGGTTGGAAAAGACAAAAAATTACTGCTGTGCGCACTACAACTCTTCACTACGGCTCCGGAGCCGGCACTAGTAGATTGATAGAGCATGGCCAATTGTGAAAATGCAGGGTAATTGGAAACTTTGGGCTTTGTTGCCGCGTGAACCGGAGCGGAAACCATAGCAAATAAAAAGGTAGTGCATATAACCATTAGTATTTGTTTGAGGAGACGCGTTTTTATCATTAGCTTAAAAACCCTCCCGGGACTAGGTAATTAATTATTGCAAACGCAAATATGTAAACTATCAAAGCGATTATTGAGCTGGTTATTCTTTTTTTAGCCTTGCTTACAGCCTGCGGATCGGACCCTGCCATGGTGTATTGAATGCCTGCAAAAACAATCGAAGCTATCACTACCAACCCAACACCGTCGGTCAAAAATCGAATTACCGCAAACAACAGAGATATGGCAGGCGTGCCACTATTACTGCATCCGAAATTAATACTGGTAGTAACGCCACCGCAATTGGATATGGCAAAATTGGACGCGGCATTCGTGGCTGCCGTAGCATAACCAACAGATGAGGATCCGCTTATAATCAACGTCAGAACAAACCAAATTACCGGTTTGAATAAATTGTTTTTGATTTTTTGCATACTTTAGCCTGAATAAAACTATAATATCTTAAGCTTATCTTATCAAGGTATTCTTTGGGGTTAACTTTAATGAAATACTTCTACCCCCTAAGGATATTTTGTATACTCTTATTAAATGGCAACATACAAAGTAATCCAAGACATTGAGGCCGAGGACCACATACTCGGTCCATTAACCCTTAGGCAGTTTATATATGGTCTAGTGACGGTACTTTTTGGTTATCTTAACTTTATTTCTATAGTCAAACACGTAGACTTTCTATTAATAATATTTCTACCCCCTATGGTATTAGCGGGTTTTTTTGCATTTCCTTTTAAGACCGACCAGCCAACTGAAGTTTGGGCATTAGCTCGAATCAGGTTTTTGCTTAAACCACGTAAGAGGCTCTGGAGCCAAAGTGGTGTGAAAGAGCTCGTTACAATCACGGCACCAAAAAAACAGACTCAACAATTTAGCCGGAACTTGTCAAGAAATGAAGTCAATGACCGCTTAAGATCGCTGGCTTTAGTTATAGATAGTCGAGGCTGGTCGGCAAAAAACGCCTCACCATACCTGGCTAACCAATTAGTAAATGATAATCAACAGTCTGATCGATTGGTAGACTTGGGATCCATGCCATCGCCAGTACCGGACTACAACACAGCACCGGACGAGGATATATTCGACGAGATAAACAACCCCGTTGCGGCTCAAATGAACAGTAAGATCGAGCAATCGACAAGACAACATCGTCTGGCCCTAATTCAATCACTTAATCAAGTGAGGAGCCAACAGCAAGCTCAAGCCTCGAGTACTCTGCAGCCGCCATTACAGCCGTCAAAAAACGAAAAGGAATTAAGTGCTGCATTAAAGTCGAGAATGACCCTAAACGGTCTTGCCTTATCAAATATGCACAACCTGGAAGGGAAAAAGACCATACAGCCAACTACCGGCATCCCGAGCAATAACATAGCTCCCCCGAGCAAATTAACAGAGACCCCAATTAGTGCTCAGCCGACCCCTCCTCAAGCCGCTCAGCCGGCAACTCCAAGCAAGCCCACTACCAACCCTGCTATAATTAACCTAGCGTACAACGACGATCTCAGTATTGCATCACTAGCCAGACAAGCCAATCAGTCAAGTTCTGATGGCGAGGTCGTTATAAATCTACATTAACGGTGGTAAAAGTAGACTATGAATCCGCAATTAAATAACGTTAGTTCAGGTAGCTTGACTCCGGGTCAAGTAGTTGGCGGCGGTTCTACAGGAGCTCCCAAATCGACTTCAGTGACCCATGCGGCTAATGTAAATAGCACTCAAAACATGCTACAAATCGCTGAGATTAGAGACGGCATTGTCATCATGAACGACGGCAGTTTTAGAAGCGTAGTAATGGTCAAGAGCATAAATTTTGACTTGAGGAGCGAACAGGAACAAGAGGCGGTGGAGTTTGCTTACCAGGGTTTCTTGAATTCGTTAGTATTTCCAATACAGATTGCTGTCAGAACGCAGCGCATCGACATGCAACCTTATATAGACAAACTGGACAAGATACGATCTGAGCACGACAACATGCTACTGGCCGTACTAATGGACGACTATATTAACTACATAGCCATGCTTAGCCAGCAAACCAACATTATGGCCAAAAGTTTTTATATCGTTATTCCGTATTTTCCTTTCACGGACGAAAACAAAACCGCCGCTCAGAGAAAAAATTTTGTTAATG
>JAJYKI010000099.1 GCA_021788675.1 bacterium
ACCGGCTCGCTCAATACTCTCAATCAGTCGCAGCCTCTTCATGACTCGCTTGCGACGCTGACCCTTGGCCTCTTCGGCTTCTTTGTTTAACTCTTCAATCAGTTTTTTTATGTCCACCTGATCAAGCAGTTCTTTTAGGGCTGATCCACCCATACCGACCTTGACTAGCGCGCGTAGCTCATCCGGCAAAGCCCGGTATTCGGTCTCGCTGATAAGATTCATTTTAACTAGGTTAGTCAGCTGATTTTTTAAAATCTCAAAGTCTTTACTAACTTCTTCAAGCTCCTTGGTTTGCATTTCTGCTAGAGCTTTAACATTGCTTTCCGGGTTTTCAGCCTCTTTTTCAAAGCGTAGTTTAATCGCCTCTTTGGCAGCATTGAATTCGGCTTCCTTGTCTGCCAGCATCTGATCGCGCATGGCTTCGTCGACGCTGATAATAACAAAGCTGGCAAAATAGGCGACGCGCTCAAGGTTCTTGACTGTCGTACCGAGCATCAGTCCCATGGCACTCGGCGTACCGCGCAAGAACCAAATATGTGCGACCGGTACGGCCAGGTTGATATGACCCATCCGCTCACGCCGGACAATGCTTTTTGTAACTAGCTCGCCGTTTTTATCGACGGCCGCTTCACGACTACGTACGCCCTTATACTTGGCGTCATGCGGGTTTATGTCCTTAACCGGACCGAAGATGCGCTCGCAGAACAAGCCGTCACGCTCCGGTTTTTGGGTACGGTAATTGATGGTTTCCGGCTTGGTTACTTCACCGTAACTCCAGTCCAGGATGTCTGCCGGGCTGGCAATCGCCAACCTAACAGCATCAAAATCCGCAATATCTGTTCCGTAATTGTAGTTCTGTGCCATAAACTAGGCCTCCTCTTCTTGATCGTCATCTGTAGCTTGTATATCGTCATCGTCTTGAGTGGCACTGACGGTCATCACGTTGTCCGCGTCGCCCTCAATATCTACTACCTCAAAATCATCGCCAATGGTTTCTTCGGTCACGTCAATGTCTGAAATCTCTTCGGCCGGCACTTCAACGTTGCTCGGATGTGTCGCTTCTTCGTGGATATTAGTAGCCAAGACTTTCTCGGCGTCAAGTATGCTTGATTCTTTAACCAACTCAACCTTAAGCCCAAGCCCTTGAAGCTCTTTGACCAGAACATTAAAGCTTTCCGGTACTTTCGGTCCGACAATCTCGGTCCGTTTTATGATGGATTCGTAGGCTTTGGAGCGTCCATAAACGTCATCCGACTTAAGGGTCAGCATTTCCTGTAGGGTCGATGCCGCGCCATAAGCTTCAAGTGCCCACACCTCCATTTCGCCAAATCTTTGACCACCGTTCTGGGCCTTACCGCCCAATGGCTGTTGCGTGACCATGGTGTATGGACCGGTGGACCGGGCATGAATCTTGTCCGCTACCATATGGTTCAGCTTAATGATGTACATATCTCCGACGGTCGTGCGTTCCTGGAACGGTTCGCCGGTGCGTCCGTCATAGAGCTGCTGCTTACCATCTGAAGGCAAACCGGCCTCTTTAAGCAAGTCTTCGATCTTTTCTTTCGGAACTCCGTTAAATGACGGGCTGGCTACTCTGATGCCTAAAGCCCTGGCCGCCATGCCAAGGTGGGTTTCAAACAACTGGCCGATGTTCATTCTGGAAGGCACACCCAGGGGATTTAATATAATGTCAACTGGTGTACCGTCTTCCATGAATGGCATATCTTCAACCGGCAGAATCCGGGCAATAACACCCTTGTTGCCATGACGTCCACCCAACTTGTCACCGACGGAAATCTTACGCATTTGCGCTACGAACACCTGGATCTGCATAATGACACCGGCCTTAAGTTCATGACCATTCTCGCGGCTGAAAATCTTAACGCCGACGACTTTACCGTGTTTGCCGTTGCTCATCCGCTGGGATGTGTCTCTGACTTCTTTGGCCTTCTCACCGAAGATAGCGCGCAGCAGGCGTTCCTCAGAGCTTAATTCCTGCTCGCCTTTTGGTGTAATCTTACCGACCAGGATATCTCCCGGGTGAACTTCGGCGCCGATTCTGACAATCCCGTCGTCGTCAAGGTGTCTAAGTGACTCTTCCGATACGTTTGGTATATCCCGGGTAACAATTTCCGGGCCTAATTTGGTTTCACGCACTTCAGTCATGAAGTCGACGATATGTACTGATGTAAGCGTGTCATCCTCAACTAATTTTCTGGAAATGATGATGGCATCTTCGAAGTTGTAGCCACTCCATGGCATGAATGCTACAACCAGATCCTTACCTAAAGCGAGTTCGCCGTTGGCGATTGACATGCCTTCGGCTAGCACATCACCTTTTTTGACTTTATCGCCGGTATTGACGACTACCTTCTGGTTAATAGATGTGCCTTCGTTCGAGCGGATGAAATGCAGTGGTTGGTAATTGACCGACCCGCCTTTGTACTTAACGGTAATATCGTCAGCCGTGGCTTTAATAACCTCGCCGTCGTCTTCGGCAAGAATTACCTGACCGGTGTTAAGAGCGGCTGATCCTTCCAAGCCGGTACCGACTCGGGGTGCTGATGGTTGAATCAATGGTACTGCCTGGCGTTGCTGGTTACTACCCATTAGTGAGCGGTAAACGTAGTTCTTTTCAATGAACGGAATCAGTCCGGCACTGCTGCCGACGATCTGATTGCGGGCGGCATCCATATAATTGACTTCGTTAGCGTCAACTTCGCCTGAATTTAAGTGACTACGAGCACTGACACGTTCGTCTATAAAATAACCGTTGTCATCGATCGGATTACCGGCGCCGGCGATAACGGCCGTTTCTTCCGCGCTGGCATCAAGATAAACAACTTCGTCGGTAACTTTAGCTTTAACCGGCCAAGTCACCTGATTTTTAATTTTAGCCAGTTTGGCAGCATCGGCGGCGGTAACGGTTTTACCGGCCGGTAAAATAACCTTGCCGTTTTCGTCTTCGTAATCAACG
>JAJYKI010000006.1 GCA_021788675.1 bacterium
ACGGTCAGCATAGGATTGAGACTGTTCTTGCCAAGAACACGAGCCACCAGCATGTTAACTGGATAACTCGGCTTCTTGAGTACGACAGTCACACCATTCGCAAGAATAAGCTCTACCGGCTCTGACGTTGCTGGCTTAAGAATGTCCGAAGCCTTTTCAGTAATCTGTTCTTGCGGAACCTGATTACTGGGAGCTTGAGTAATAGGCTGACTCTGTTCATCAATGATTTCAGGCATGTAATTTTATTTCTCCTTTAGAAATTCACGGCAGAAAGTGCCGCAATAATCTGTGCCAACTCCGCAGACATCGAAGAAGGCTGGGTAGTATCGGACGCAAGAACACGAACCGGCGAAAGAAATTCAATACGCTGCGAAACCGCCTCTTCGCCGCGATACATACCAAGATCCTGAACGGTCATAACACAATTCTGATACTGCCAAGAATTTTCCCCAGAGGCGGCACCAGTCGGATTGATGATATTGTGCGTAACCGTAGCCAGAACACTTCCACCCTGATTGTAATAGGCGTCTTGAAGTGCCTGCGCGAGATAATCAACCTGCGGCCCGATGCGCGTAATAACTGCGCTCATTTGCCAACCAGAAACAACCTGACGGTGAATCGGCTGACCGCCATAATTCACAGGAATCTTAGTGATCATCTTCTGAATCGGCTTCACGTCCCACGACTCAAGAATGCCGATATCATCGACAGAATAAGGATTAGTCTTTGAAGGCGTAGAAGACGATGCACCAAGCAGGTTGATAACCTGAATGGACAACGACATGTCCTTGCCAAGAGTAAAGGCAGAGAGTTGTGCCGCCTGTGCAGCAGTCATAGTGCTCATCTTTTCGATCTCCTCTTTTCTCTCAAGCCGTCACTACTGGACAGACACGTTGACAGTTCTACCGCCAACAAGATTGACGACGAAGAATCGAGCCGTATTCATGTATTGCACCGGAACATTTGCAATCATGAATCCAGCCTCGACAGAACTGGTCGTATTGACCTTTCCTTCACCGAAGCTCATATCGACATTGAACGCCTGAATCATACTCTGCGATTGCAGACCAGACAGGAAATTCGAAAGATTTGCCGATGCCTTCGAACGAAGAGGATCGTTACTAGTAGTAGTCTGCGGAAGATCCACAAAGATTCCAAACGACTGCTGAATCGAGTACGCCAAGAAATTCGTCATTCTCGTGTACTCAATTCCATTGATGGTTGAATTGGAACTTGCGTTCAACCCAGAACGCAGCCCGAAGAACTTGCCACCAGGACAGGGATTCGTAATAACGATAATCCCATTGCTAAAAAGCTTACCCAATTCAGCATCGCTGTACGGGCTCATAGCAAGCGTGCGAGACGTTGCCGTAATGATGTTCATAGGCTTGTTGCCGGGGCTAAACTGCGGCGAAAGAGCCGCAACCTTACCAACCACAAATGCAGCAGGCGAAATCAAGCGCAACTGGCCATTCCAGGTATCATTGAATTGTACCCAATCATTGATCATCGCAGCATATTCACTGTCGATGCCTGCGGCACTCTTGAGAGCAATGGCATTATCAGTCGTCGTATTGGCCGGGAAAGCCAGTACGGCAAGAGCACCATTGTCTTCAGCCCACGTAACTTCAAGTGCCCATGCGTTCTTGTCGGTGTTGCCGCAAAGACAAAACTGCTGCACACCCTGACTGGCCAAAGCGTACATACCAGTCATCGGAGTAGAAGTATTACTGCCAAGTTGCTGTGCCGACGTAATATTACTGTCGCCATTACTACCGCCCGAGAGAGCGAACGAAACGCCGGTCTGCGGAGCAGCCGTAGGTGCAGACCCGACACTTGCCTTCGCAAGTTGAGAAGGTCCGCGAACATTGTTAATCCCATTCGCCAGCGCGTTAATTACACTGGTAGCCAAAGAACTCTGCGGAAGATTTGGATAAACTTCCGTTGCAGAGAAGATTCCGGTTCGAGTCAACTGCAAAGTCCAAGTAGGTGCAGCCGCAGTCGAATTCGCACCAGCAACCATAGTGGCCGAAAGGTTATCTCCCTCGGTTCCAGTGTAGAGTGCTTCAAGATTAAAAATCGTCGCTCCGGCCGCACCTCCAGAGAAAGTTGCACCAGAAGCCACCAAAGTAACAGAAGCACTAGAAGTAACTGCAAGCGTAATGCTGTTGCCAGAAATTCCAGCCGCAAGCGCTGCCATAATAAGTTCGCCCGCATTAGTAGACGCACTAATAAGTGTCGCAAGTGCCACGTTAGCCGCAATCGCACTTGCAAGGCCCGTTGCCACGCTCGACGCCGTATCGCCCGCCTGCGTCGTGTACGAGGCCGTCAGGCCATTGACCGTAACCGAAAGCGTCTGGCCCGCGACAACCCCGCCAGAGGCAGCCGTAGCCGTCACGGTGCCGGTGGCAGCCGTCCCAACCTCGGTAACTACGCCCGTGGCTGCCGTATCGCTGCCATCCGTGACTCGAACGCCGACCGCAGAGCCCATTCCCTGCTGGAACGCGACTGCAATATCAGTCGGCATGTCGTTCGCGCCAAGACCGGCAGGCCCAAAGACCCGCGCACTATCGGCAGTCGTGCCAAGGCTGACCGGCACGTTGACCGGCCCCCAAGACGCGCCGCCGACAAAGCCACCGATGCCCGTTGCGACACCCTGAACGATCGTCCCGCCGGGGGGCGTAACGACCGTGTACAGGCCATCGACGACAAGCGATGCCTGGTTGAAGTTGCTCGACTGAATGACTGGCATGGGGCGGCATCCCTCCTGAAAGTTCGCGAACCTTCGGCCAGTCTAGCGTCTAGAAAGCTTCTTGCCAAGCGTTTAGGACATAGAAAAAGCTTCTTGTAAAAACTTTTTCCACCAGGTTCTACCCAGCCGGTGCTAAACCGGTCCCTGGCTTACGTTTACCTGCGGATCGAGCACCTGATAGAACGGCAGGAGGCTTGTCGTCTGGTACTCAATCTCATAGGTCAGAATTCGTCTAAAGATTCCATGCCGCATTTCTTTGTCTGTTTGAATTGTTCGTGTATAGTATATTCTGGCGTATTCATCTTGTTGATCTGTCAAAGGACCAATAAAGTCTTGCGTAGCAATGTAATTATCTATTGCATCTGCAAAAAGGGCACGAAGAGCATTATTAGGTGCCCAGATATCAATCGTAAACTGCCTACGCTGCCTACGCTGTTCTTGCTTAACAAATCCTGTTCCACCTATTTGCAAACTCAAGCCAATTACATTGCCAGAGGCACCAGATCCATTAGCAACTATAGTGACTACATTGCCAGATGCACTTGCAGTAACTATTCCAGATGCTGCACTTGAATTTATTTCAGTTACAAATCCAGACGCAACTGATGATAATACTATTCCAGATGCAGGCGTAAATGCGACTGGAATATTTCCAATGAAGCCAATCATTCGAGCGCCGCCAGTGACTTCACCTAAAAATGTCACTGTTCCAGATGCAGCAGTAATCGGCGAATCTTGGCCACCTAAAAGTGACGTTCCAGATACTGTCGCAGACAATCCTACATCAGCATTGACAGAAATAACATACGGAGAACGCCAACGAGTATATAATTTCTCTTTGTCATTAACAAAAATAGAAATATGAGTTTTTAGTGCCCGAATATCTGCATCAAGTGTAGTCGGAACCGGCCAGCCCGGATAGGGTCCGATGTACGGATTAGAAATATTTGCTTGAGTAATCGCAGTCTGACAAACAGTAACTAAGCCTGCAAGAACGTCATCAATGCTTGCCATTAGACTTACTCTTCTTAGTTGCCTGAATATTCGAGTTTTTAAGTGTGCCTTCATTTAGGCCAATTTCAATACCAGAAACAGTTCGCTCAAGTGCATGATGAAATAACTTAGAAAATGCCTTTTGCTGTTTCTTCGGCAGAAGTCTGTTCCAGACATCGAATACTATTTGCATTGGAGCAAGTTGAATATGAAGTAATTCATGCACAAGACATTTTATAAAAAATTCTTCATCGTCCTTAAGACCCTCAAAAAATACAGTAATATATGCTTCTCTATATGTTTCAATACTATCTATATCAGTCTGCATTTGAGCATCGACACAGGTTTCATGCTTTGACTTATAGTATACATGTACATTAATATCTGGACAAATTCCAAGCTCTTTGTACAGCCTTCTAATATGCTTATCGACTAATTCTTTTGCGCGATCTTCGGTCATACTAATCTCCTACGGAATAAGCAATTCTGCATTGTAGAACGTACCAGCAAAGCCCGCAGGAATCTGCATCGAATTCTGAATAGCGAACCTCTGTGGTAGTTCATTTGGATCAGGTGCGGGACCTTGTACGACATCGCCTGGAAGCAAACGAGAAAGTCCAGGCAATTCAGGCATATAGATGTACCACATTGCCCGCATCGTATCCAAAGGCAGTCTTTCTACCTGGCCACTAAGCCCTTTAAGCTGCCCGGTAGAAACTATTCCGCACGGAATTTGACTGGGAGTTGCATTAGGGTCAGCCGCTGGCGCATAAATGCCGTTAGTTAAAACAAATGGCAATTCATCTTCGATGGCTACTCCTCCGTAGCCATTTGGATTAGTAATAGGATCATAGTTATTTTTAAGTCTATATAGTTGCGCCAAGTGATTAACACGAACGGCTAACACAGGCTTTAGTGGCCTAAAACTAGCTATTGCATATACTGCGTTCTGACCGTATATCTGATCATTCTGTACAAGCAGATCGCCTAACTGTACAGATGCAGCAGCTACTTTAAAATCAAATACGTTAGTATGAAAATAACTATTTTCAATGAACGCTCTGGAAGTAGTAGCAGTAACTTTAACATTTAAATTTCCAATTTGATTAATTGCATCCAAAGCATTACCGGAAGAAAGTGTATTTAGCCTGTATTGTATAAATGGCTGACCAACAAAATCAGACGCAAGTGTGCGTCCAAAATCAATCATGTTTTGTACAAACTCGTAGTTAAGTCCAGACATTCAGTTATTTTCTCACATTTACAGTAAACCCACTTCCATTTAGATCAATTCTGTTAATCGGCATACCCATGATAATAGATAGCCTGTTCTGCCAATAAAAATACTGCTGACCTAACTGTGCATGCTCATTGGGGTTAAGAGTAACCACATCGGCCTTTGATGCTTGCAATCGCGTAAGAGCATCGACCATTTGAGCCTCAATTCCATCGAGAATTGAGAGCATATTTTGAATTCTTGGTACTTGAAGATCTTCAACATGATTCATTACTTCTTCAAGTAAAAACTGATCTTGCAGGTACATAACTGCACCTGCATAAATAGGAGATTGAGGATCGACAGATTGATAATTCAGGTGATATCTCACCCGTACTTTATCAGTTTCTTGTAATTGAATATAGTTTGGCATCTGTCGATCCTCCGAGCATCTCTATGTTTTAGCCGAGAAGTTGAAGAATCTCCTCTACGCTAATATCATCAAGGCTAAGCTTAACCTGTCCCTCTTCGTCTAAAAGATCGAGCTTAGCACCAAACTTCTTGAGAGAAGCAACACTATAGTTATTAGTGTCAACAACTAGACCAGCCTGCAATGTCTGTCTATGACCATGGAAAGTCACAAGACAATCCTCGCGCAGTCTAAGCAAATGCACCTGCGGAATTTCAGTCTTATCGTCAGTAGTCTCTTGCTCAAGCTCTTCAGTAGTCTCTTGCTCAAGCTCTTCCGGCTGATTGAGATCCTGATAATTCTTTGAAGAACTACGAGAAGGCTTTACAGGCATTAAATTTCTCCTTTGTAAATTGGGGCTCCTGAAAAATCAGGAGCCCCGACTGCACCAGTTACGCGCCGTGCTCAATAACAACGCAGCGCTTGTACAGGGCTGCATCGCCGGACACAGAATCCGAAGGAATGCCCCAATCTCCCTTGAAGGAGAAAGTCTGCGCAATCGTTTCCTGCAACCTATCCATAGGAGCACGCATGATGAAGCGCACTCGATCCGTAACGACCTGATATCCGCCATTGGCCGTGACGTGGAAGGAACCGATCTTTCCAAGCACGCCTGCCTCGGTAATGAATCGTTCCTCGTCGAGGTACTTTTCATAAATGGCAGGATAGCCAAGAACAATCGGGCGATGGATTTCCGTACCATCATTAACGCCCATAGGCACAATCACGTCAGCAGAAATGTTGTCATAAGTGCTGATCGTAAGCGGCTGCGGGCATTCCGTGTTCTCAATGAGCTTAACGCCATAGAGCCTCGAAAGAACTCCGTTGGCAAACTCGACAGAGGACACTTCCGTACCACGGAACAGCAACTGGAACGCAGAGTCCCGGAAAATCTGCTGAATCGAGGTCGGATCGAGATGGCAATGATACAGCCCGTCAGGATAACGAGGAATGTAGTTATTCTTCATCCTCGTAACTGCCGTCAGAAGCGTATCAAGCGTGAACTGATTCGACGACGCAATTCCATTGGTCGTCGAAGCACCGCCAACTCGCACAATGAACGGTGCATTCCCAGCAATGACACTTGCACCGGCAGAAACAGTAACTGCCGTTCCGAGCGTCAAATAGCCAGGTCCATCAGGATTGGTGTTGTCATCGGGCGAAGTGCCAATAACAGTGTTATTGGTCACAATATTCTGGACAGTTCCAGTCGAAAGCCCGACATTGATACCAACCTTGAGAGGATTGGCCGAGGAAACGGCAGTCGGCATTCCATCACTGTCGAGCGTATAGTTAAAACCCTTGAGGTTAGCAACATGCAGCGCAACAGAATTGTTAGCACCAACATCCGTATAGGTATTACCCGAAACATATGCACTGTAGATCTTGTTTCGAACAATATGATCGAAAGTCTGACCTGCAAGCATACCGAGGTTCTGTGCGTCCTTGAGAATCAATTCCGCAAGGGCCACATAGCTCGTAGGCATGTGGGTATCCACCGTCTCATTGTAAGGCTGTGCGACAACCTTCCAATGCTCCGTATTCGGACGCGCACGAGGCGTCGGATCTTGTCCGATCTTCTTGGGCCGCGTGTCAGGCGTCATAATTCCCATGCGGGATTCAATCAGCGTCTGACCGATATTCGCTTCCCAAAGCTCGGGCAATGCTTCACCGCGAAACTTCTGTTCAGGGAACAAAGCGTCTTCGAACTCGCGGATCAGCAAGTCGTTCTGCATGATGGCATTGAGCCCTGCTGTCAGGGCAACGCCGCTTCCACTATTACTCACGGTCGATTACTCCTTTTGAAGCAATCCGCCTAGCGCCGTCGAAGACTAGCCAGAGTATCAGCCTTAAGCTTCTGGGCATCTTCTCTGGACATTTCACGCGCACTCTTAGACGAGGGTGGCGGAGATCCAGGCGGTGGTGGGGAACCTGGAGGAGGCTGTGTGCCTCCCGGCTGCTGACTCTGCCCGCCCGAGAAAAGAAAAGGCTTTTCGGTCTTCAAATCCTTCAAGAAGTTCTTGACAAGATCTGAAGAAACATCAGTAATCCCTTCCAAGCTCTTTGACTTCAACCAATCGCCTAGTCTATGTTGAGCGTAATCAAGATCGCTCTCGTTTACACCCGAAGCTAACGCCGCACGCTCAAAAGTTGCTTTCTCTGCGACTCGCTTCGCAATGGCCTTTGCGTCAGCGGCTTCTTTCTCGGCATTTTCTGCTCTCTTGGCTGCTTCTTGCTTTTCCAATTCGAGCTTTTCTTGCGTAGAAAGTTGCGCCTTTTCCATCTCGTCAAGCTTTGCGAACTTACTCACAGCCTCATCGAGATCTTTGACGCCGAGCTTCTTGAGAATTTCCTTCTCGCGAGCGTTCTTGGCCTGGTCTAGGCGGGGATTAAGCCACGCCGGGTCTGTCGCACTCTCTGTACCGGACTTACTCTGTGAGCCGCCGTCCGTGGGCGTTTGAGAGGACGATGCCGGGGGCGGTGCTGCCGTCGAAGACGACGTGCCCTGTCCACCAGACTCGCCATCCAGGGTGATCCAAGGGCCAAGGTGGCGCTGGCCGGGCCTGAATGTGAGCCGGGTTGGACGAACCGCCAAAGGGTTGCTGTCTGACATTTTTTCCTGAAGCTCTTTCGATTTCCTCGGGTGAGGAGGTCGATCACCGTTCGACCGGACGTAGCCGAAGCTTAGCTCAAAGCTTGGCTGTCTGGCAAGAGCTTCTTGAAAATCAGTTATTTACGGCAATCAAATGTCGTATCGCAATTATCACAAGTCAATCTCAAGACTATTGTTTTGCCATCTTCTCGCTTAGAAAATACCTTGAATTTGTCGTATCCACATTCAGGACAGAAATTTTGAACTGGCCAAATCTCTGTAACTAGATTTCTATTATTTTCGTTCATTTTTTAAGTCCGAGCTTTTTTCTAATCCAAGAAGATTTCGAGAATTTCGGATCACGGTATTTACGAAGTGCGGCCATAAGCCATTCAGGTACATTAGGCGAACGCTTTAACTCGATAATATAATGTCCACTATAGACATCCTGAACGTCTTCGTGCTTATCGACTGCTTCTAAATGTCTATCAATCGTCACACGCAATCCCTTGAACTCATATTCCGTGCGAACATATCTAGAAGCAAACTGCGGCTTAAGTGGACGCAACTTAATAAGTAGTTTCTGAAAAGCCTGCGGATCTTTCATGTCAAGTACAAATTTAACTCGACGCTTGAACGTCTTATTACCTACATGTGCTTTTTGCTCTAAATACCATTCAGGCAGCCCGTTGTAATTTCTCAAACGATACTTGACCTGGCTGGTTCCATCCATCCACCCGCCCTTGTCTTTGTCCATGTAAAAAGTATATGTGTGATATACTCTAGGCTTTGAAAGCTTCGAGAGTTTGGCTTGAAGTTCTCTTACAAAAGTTTCATCGTCGGTAGTGAATCTTGTTTCTTGTGAATATATGCCAAGATCTGTATCGTCTGGAATCATCGGATGATTTGGCAGAGGATGACTCTGCGGATTCTTTAGAGTCTTATCAGGATTACTAGCTCCTTGTGACGACATTTTTCTGCTCCTTTAGTAACTCTACTAAAATCTTATGATCATCTTTAATTATGCCAAGTTCATCTTTGATCATTTGAAATTGTTCTTGATCTCGTTTTTCAGCATCTCTTCCGAGTAACTTTGTACCTACGCCTAGTAGAGGCAATGCCCAAAGCTGAACTGTACTAGACCAATACATAAATACAGACATTTTATCTGGCCAAATAATTGGCAAAAATCCATAAAAGAAAAATGCGTAAGTAAGCCACATTGTTGCAAAAAGCAAAGACAAGTGGATAGCGATCCAATCATTGACTGTCGCTATCCACTGTGCAAGCTTTTTTAGCATTAGTGCCTAGTCTTCTTAAAAGTTTTTGCAAGTGAAGTTTGCTTTGCAAGTTTACTGTTTCCAGTCTTCTTGGCATCTGCTGCAAGTTTATTCAAATCGGCAGACGAAAGTTTTTCATCTCCTTTAATAAGTCCCTTGCGCTTTGCAGTCTCACGCAAAGCACCTGGATGCTTTACTGCACCTTTCATCCAATTCTTTCCAGGCATATTACTTTCCTTTCTTTTTGTTGTCCTTGGGCGCAGTATTTTCCATTTTCTTCGCTGCTTTGAAGCCAGTTCCGACAGTGATATTCTTTTGATTTTGTTCTCTCTTTGACCAATTCTTCTTACCAGACATTTCTACTCTCCTTTCGCAGCATAATTAAGCTTAACTTGTGCATTTTTCTCTTCTCTGGCAATCGTTTCTTTTTCTTCCTGCTTAAGTTCTCTAATAGTTTGCAAGGGATTCGGATCTTTCAGGAATTGTGCCAGGAACTTAACAGCCCGCTCGACAGTCGTAACTGGCTTCTGCGCACGCGCCATACTCGCAGCCTCTGCGGCCTGGAAGATATCCGCCATCATAGGCTCAAAGTAATCAGGCCAAACAACCTGCAAGTCTTTCTTGCTAAACCCTAGGTTAGGCTTAATCTCTGCTACTTCGCCATTTTCATCAACGTGTTTAAGTGGCGTAACAAGCTTCGGATATTTTTCAAGCGCTCTAGCGATCATTACAATAAATGGCTTCATACCGCGTTCGCCATACTGACATCTCAAGATATCAGCTTTAGCAAGCATATACTCGAAGAGTTTGACAATGGCTGCCGCTGACTGTGCGTTACCAGAGATCCTAACCGGATCTGCAATTACACATTGGCAAACTTCAAGTGCTTTCTCTCTAAGTTTTTCGACGAATTCGATGGCTATTCTTAATGCTTCGCCTTCCATCTCTAAAAATTTAACAGAGCCGTTTGCTCCAACGACAAGTCCTTTACCACGGGATCCAAGTTGAATATCTTGTCCAGGTTTATATCCGAGTTTCGCTGCTTCTTCTGGATCTAGCGCAATTACCAAAGTAGGATCAAGATTACCGTGAAGAGCGTACTGAATAGCAGACAGTTGCTCATTGATACTATCAAATAACTCATATCCGCCTTCAGGACTAGGATCACCATCTATTTGATCATACCTCGGAATATTCTGTAAGAAAATAGCTGGAACAAATCCAAGATTATGTGTTGACGAATTCTTCTTATCGACTATTGGCTTTTCAGCTTTATTCTTAAGCTTATATTCACCGTTGTCTGTTTTGATTAATTCCTGTGGCTCAAACACAATATCTTGCATCTTAGTGATTACTCGACGATACAGGAACCATTTAAGTTCGAACTTTTCTTTTTCTTCGTTATAGACATTCTGTACATATGGATACATAAATCTAAATGCTTCCATGATTCCAGCATGGAAATCTTCCCATATTGGAGTTACCCACTTTGAATTAAACGTTTCAACTTGAATTCTGTCTTTTAGGATCTTGAAACCTAATACAGAAGAGCCCATCGCCCCGCCGTTCGTAGCGGCTTCCATGATGTTCTCTTTTAAGTAGATCTCTGTTAGATATTCGGCAAACCACTCTTCTGTATTGGGATCAGTTGTCCAATGAAACCTAGGGAAGCGATGCTCACCAAAAAGCAGCGAGACAAACCTATTGACAATCATTCTTGCCATAGGATAAACGACACTTGGTTTTCTATCTGAAACTCTTGGACTACCAGAAATATCAGGAATCTTAGTACCATAGTAATTAGCATTAGGATTGCCAGCACCAACATTTTCACCACCAGGCGCAATCGGTCTACCGTCCCAAGTAAATTTGCGAGAATTATATATAGTATTTCTGAAATATGCTTCGTACTTGTCTAATATTGTGAACCGCGCATCACTATCAAAATCCGGCGGATCATTAATAAGATTATCTTCAGTAATGTTGATTCTCATTTTTTATAACCACCTAAAAAGTTCACAAGTGAAATTATTCCGAGAATGAAAAAGACTATAGTAGTCGTCAGAAATACACATTCCATGCACGGCAACCATTTAGTCTCCAAGTACCAATAACTTTAAAGTAGTTCCAGTCGTTCCAGTCGGTGTCGAAACATACAGACCAGTAATCACTTCTGCATTTGGCGTCTCAACTGCAATAGCTCGACAAGACATCGTAGTATTCGTCGAACTATTCTTAGAATATGTAATTGTAGCACCAGTTATCTGCATGAGAATAAAAGAAACAGTATTAAACTGACCCAAAGAAATAAATTGATTGGAAGTATTCGCAGGGATATTGATTTCAGTGTCAAGTTTTAGATTGTGCTGCTCGGGCAGCAATTTGCAGCCGCCCCAAGGTGTATAGGGCACGTTCCCCGCCCCGCCTTGCGGTGCCAGGGTAGGCGTCACTGTGGCGGTTAAAATGTCTGCCAAGGCGGTTCTCGTGCGTTCTTGCGTGCCTGTAAAGGCACGACTTGCGGCTCCCGGCGGCGGAACCTACAGACGCCCGGTAGCTACAGAGTACCCGAAGCTTCCTAAAAATCCAAGCCCCCTGGCTCGAAAGCTAGGAGGCTTGGGCATCGGAGCGGCTTGTCTCGCTATCTTCGCCCCGAAGTCTATCGCGCTAGGCCATTCGTATTTATGAATCCTACAAATGGATTATCAACAGAACTAACTAAGCGTGCGGCTTCACAAGCAAAGAATATCGCGTCAAAATCATCATCATGCTCGACATTTGGCATATTTACCAGAGTCTCTAAAAGATCAATAGAAGATGGTGCCAAATGTAATTTATGATTTTGAGTCAAACTAGAGAAAAGCTTGGCACGCATGACTTTATCTAATTTAGTCTTGATCTCTTGAATCTGCATCCAGATTGAAACAGATCGCAATTGGCCAGCAAGGGCAGCCTGATAGGCTACTGCTTCGATTCCAATCGCCACTGGATTCCACTTTTTCCATTGTGCAACGATATATTCGACCTGATCTGGGAAAGATAGGTGCCCCTTGAAATTCTCAAGATCAAAAACTTCTTCAGTATCTGGATCAACTCCTATTGTCTGATGTGCAAAATAGTCAGCCGTCTGTTTTAGAGAGATTGCAGGGTCAACACCCTGATAGATAAACAATCGTCGAGACGTACCATCTGGTTTACGTCCACTCATTACTTCCAGATAGTTTGTCCAAACATAAGGCTCAACATCTGTACGTTTGATAATCTCTTGAGAAGTTACCTTAGCGTCATTCTGATATTGCAGACTAAAAATAAACTCGTTCTCTTGTCTTAGGGCTTGTAAATCTTCTAATGGATACTGATCTTCCCAAAAAGACACTTCTTTTGTAGGTGGTGCAGAATTCTGCTCTGCAAATAACTTTCTATCTTCGTCTGTTATTTCAACATCGACTTTTTGTATGGCCGGAACTACTAATACATTGGGACCGATCTTTTTATTTGCGTACTTTATTTCTTCTCGTTTCACTCCGTCTGGCAAAATAATCGTCTTTTTTTTAACTTTAGCTAATTCACCGTAAATGTCTTCTGGATGATATCTAGTGCCAAGCACTCGAAGAGAACCGTCTGGCATAAGTGTAGGCATGAGTGACATTCTGAACCATGTAGAAATAAACTCTCTTTGTGTATCGGTCTGCGAATTTTCAAGATCTACCAGATCATCTGCTATGATTTCATCAAAGTGCTTACTAACGATACCGCCGCCTACACCTGCGACAAATACGTTAGGCTCACTCTCGAAACTTTTTCTATTAGCCAATGTGATCTCTGTTTCGTTCCAAATTGGACCTACTAGATCGCCAAATAATTTTTTAAGATCTTCATTACTTTCGAAGTGTGTTTTGATGCCTCGCAAGAAGTGCTTAGCCTGATTTTCAGACCTAGAAACAATACAAATTCTTAGATTAGGGTTATTTAGCAATCGCCAGATTACATATCCTTTGTCATTTACAAAACTCTTACCAGAGTTTCTAGGCGCAAGAATCATGCTATGCTGATGAGTAAGCTGATATTCAAGTATCTGGCTGTGATAAGGTGTCATCAAATGGCCAAGAACTGCATACTGGAAAAAATCACAGCGCTCAAGGCACATCTTTTTAACCCCCTCAATATGAGGAGGCATAGGCGGCATTGGCGGTGGGACGTAAATCTTTCTAGGCATGATATTTATTGAATGCGTTTACCTGCTGTAATTGCCAAAACATTTCTGCATTCATAAAAATAACTCCAAGCCCGTAGGAATGATAAAATTCATAGTGCTTGTAGTCGTTCTTGATTTCGTCCCAGAACTTATAGACTCCGAAATCGCCTTCTTTCACGGCAATATCATGAAATAATACAATTCCGGTAGTGCTTACTTTTCTCAACCATGTTTCCCAATCGTGTTTAACAGCCTCGTAAGTATGATATCCATCTATGTGCAAAAGATCTATAGAATAGTCTGGATATACTTTAACTGCTTCGTCGAATGTCATTCGATGCAACCCAATAGAAAGATTTTGAAACTTTGTACTAACAGTTTTCAAGACAGACTCGTAAACTTCGTTACTGTATAGTCCGCTGTGGGCATCGCCTTGCCAGGTATCAATCGCATGTATAAATGCAGGATAATACTCGTCTTGAACAGCTTGACACATAGCAAAAAGAGAGCCGCCCGCATATGAGCCTAATTCTACTATATTGTTGGGCTTAAAGTGCCTAACTAAATCATATGCAAATGGGTAATGTCCGGCCCACGCCGAAGGAACTGATGTATCAAACTCTGTATTGTAATGTCTCATACTTTCTATCCATGCTTTCTATGAAAACGCTCGGCCATACCTGCGGTATAGTGCTTTAGTTCTTCTGGTGACATTACCTCGTGGCTCTGATTGCCCAAGTGCTCGACTTTAGAGTATTTGACTAATCCATGTTTGAAGCCTTTCTTACTCAAGGCGATTGCCATATCATTATCCTGACACCAGAATTCAAATTGCTCATCTAACGGCAGTATCTGATCTAGTATGGACGTTCTGAAGACCAAGCACCAGCCACAAAACTCTCTGCCTATGTTGAAGCCTTCGAAAACTTCATAGTCTGGTACTGTTTCAAATAGATTGTCGTGCTGACTCCATCCAGGACAACGTGGACTGGCCGAATCTAGATGGTAATAATCCATGAAATATGTAATCTTCATGAGCCAGTCAACGTGAAAAATAACATCGTTATTTGCGATAATTGTATATTCACTTTTACTTCTGTGTGCGAGTCCAATATTTAAAAAGCGATTATAATTAAACTTCTCACCAGGCGTCAAAACAGTTACTCCAGAATATGATCCAATCTTCTCATAGTCTGAATTTGTCTCGACAAGAACTATCTCTGATTCGCCTACAGGAGGCCATGGCATAGACGATCTAAGTGACTCGATGGCCTGAAGTGTCATCCTAT
>JAJYKI010000100.1 GCA_021788675.1 bacterium
TGCCAGTCTTTACTTTAGGTAGGCTTAGACATTGGTTATTAAAATTATTCATCAAACCAACGCCATCGGCCTGCCAATCTTGAGTCTTAGAACTGCTACACAAATTTAAAACCACTTTAGCGTGATAAATGTCCAGGCAGTATTTAGAATCCAGCTTTATTTGCTTTCCGGATAGGTAGAATTTTTGTGACGCTGTACCATTACAGTTCCAGGCATCAACTATGCTAGCGGGTTTTTTAGAGCCGTGGAAATCGTCGATACAGTAATCACCGACAGCCGACCTTATCTCCGGCTGAGCGGCGTCAGCAGAGACATTGGCAAGCCCGAACACATTAAATGATGACCAAACTAACACGGTCGACATTGCCATAAGCATAGCCAAGCGAATAAAACCGCCCTGACTCTTTAGCGGCGGCTTACTACTGTTGGGGCGTCCAACTAACCCGGTTCGATTGACTTGTCTGACGTTCATTGATTTTTGTTTTCATATAATCCGCGAAATGACAGGGATTACGATAAATTACCACTATATTATATTACACCGCTCAAGTGTCGATTAGTAGGCGTTGTTTATTAAGATGCATTCTTTTTTTGGCCAATATGGTCTAAACTATTGGTTAGCTAAGGATAACATTTAAGTGATAAAGACCGAACTAGACAGCAACGATAAGGATAATAAGCAACTACCCAAGTCAGACAATGCTACGGATAGGGTATTTATTATAACCGCCATCATAGCGGCGTTCGCAGCCGGTGTAATTGCCGTAGTTTTAATCAGATACAACCACGTTCAGCAACTGCCGGATAATCCGGCTCGCTACAAGAACGTTCAGGCATTACCGGTGGGCTCATCAAACGGCACATCGGTCGGACCGGTTGCGAATGGCTCTAGTAGCAGCAACCAAACCAACAGTCCATCAAGTTCACTCGGCTCAGCCTACACCGGCTTACAAAACACACCAACAGGCAAGGGGACGCCAAAGTCCAGTAGCTTGCAGTCTTCATCATCCACGACCAATACCGGACAAACTATAAACCCAAATCTGCCATATTAGCTATTTACTTATCCTAAGTAACTATTATATACTGGGCAGGTGACCGTTCAAGACGACCAGATATTAGATGCCATTGAGGCCAGTTTAACGGCTTGTCTTAGGGTGTCTAAAAAACCGGCCTATTGGGACGAGGTACTAGACCGGGCCGGGCTTAGCATCGATCGCCCCGCTGCCGCCATTCTTATGGTACTTGATCATGGCCCATGCCAATTTCAAGAGTTGGTCAAACACCTGGGCATTGAGGCGCCTTCAGTCAGCCGCAAAGCTCACGCTCTGGAAGACGACGGCTTAATCATTAGACAAGCGGCCTCAGATAAACGCATTCACCGCTTAAGCTTAAGCCCTCAGGGACAAGCCGCCGCCAAAAAGCTAAAGTCAGCTAAACGTTCTATCGTTCAGGCTATAATCGCCGACTGGAGCATTGAAGAGCGTCGCCAGCTGATAAGATTGCTAGAGAAACTGGCCAGCAATATGACGGCTCAATTTGAAACTAAACCAAGTAATAAAAATAATCCTAAGGAGTAGTATGTCCGACACCAAAGCTCAACACGGCCAGGTTAGCGAAACCAGAACCCATCGCGAGATTTTAATCATTATGTCGGCTTTGATGATGGCCATGCTTTTGGCGGCCCTTGATCAGACCATTGTCGCGACGGCCCTACCGACCATTGCCAGCGATTTGCACGGGCTTAATGAATATTCCTGGGTAGCTACGGCCTACCTGCTCACCAGTGCGATTGCGACTCCAATTTACGGTAAACTGGGTGATTTGTTCGGACGCAAAAAACTTTTCCAGATATCCATCATTATCTTTTTGATTGGCTCGGCCCTTTCCGGACTCAGCCAAAGCATGCATCAGCTCATTATCTTCCGCGCCCTGCAAGGTATCGGCGGTGGCGGCCTTATCAGCTTGGTTTTAGCTATTATCGGCGACATCGTTCCGCCGCGGCAAAGGGGACGCTACCAAGGATATTTTGGCGCCGTATTTGGCATAGCCAGTGTGGCGGGCCCGCTCTTGGGTGGATTTTTCTCGGGCGCTCACAGCATTCTTGGTGTTAGTGGTTGGCGCTGGATCTTTTATATAAACCTGCCGCTAGGCGTTTTAGCTCTGGCGGCGGTTGCTACCAGGCTTCATCTGCCGGCTTTCAAGCTTCAACACAAGATAGATTATCTAGGCGCCGCTTTAATGACGGTATCCGTCGTCAGCATACTGCTGGTATCGGTTTGGGCCGGTATTCAATATGCCTGGTCTAGCCCGCAAATCATCTGGCTGATAATTTCATTTTTTGTCTTCGGCATTGCCTTTGCCCTGTGGGAGCGCAAAGCCAGCGAACCCCTTATTCCGCTCAGTCTGTTTAAAAACGATATCGTGACGGTGTCGGTCTTGATGTCGATCTTAACCGGTATCGCCATGTTCGCGACCATTCTCTACATCCCAATGTACCAGCAAGTGGCCAGAGGCTACACGCCAACGGTCTCAGGCTTACTTATGATTCCTCTGGTTTTAGGCATGATGACAGCCTCAATTGCCTCCGGCCGTTTAATTACAAAAACCGGCAAATACAAGCTGTTTCCGATTATCGGGACAATATTATTAGGCATTGGCATCTGGCTGTTCAGTCACGTTAGCTTGACTACCAGCCAGCTAGACTTATCGCTTTGGATGGTCGTCATAGGGCTTGGACTGGGTTCGTTCATGCAGGTCCCGACTCTGGCAGTTCAAAACTCGGTCGATATTAAGCAGATGGGCACGGCCACATCTACCACCACTTTTTTCAGAAGCATTGGTAGTGCTCTGGGCGGCGCCATATTCGGTAGCATATTAATATCTCGCTTGACTGCTCACATTGAAAAGCTACTGCC
>JAJYKI010000007.1 GCA_021788675.1 bacterium
AGGTCGCAGCCACCGGCGTAGGGGATGATGAATTCTTTTGAATGATGAATAAGTGGCCCTATAAACATGATGACGCTACGAGTTTTTTTGGCGGCTTCATGGTTAATGCCGCTCAGATCAAACCGTTCCGGAGTCCTAATGACCAGGTCATTGTTGTTTTGCCATTTCACCTGCACCCCAATGCTACTTAGAACTTCGATAATCCGATAGACCTCTTCGATTTTGGCGATATTTTTCAGGGTTGTAGTGCCCCGGTTTAGTAAACTGGCACACAGTAGCCCGACGGCGGCATTCTTGCTGGTCTTAAGGGTTATCTCGCCTTTAAGTTCGTGACCGCCCTCGATCCGTAAATTAACAGCCGCTCCGTTAACGCTGATTAGTTGTTTATTTAATACCTCGCTAATTCGGCCTAGGGTTTCCAGGCTCATGTTTTGCCGGCCGTGTTCCATGCGGTTGACGGCGGATTGCGAAGTGGACAGTCGCTTAGCAAATTCGCTTTGGGTTAGGCCGCGTTCTTGCCTTATTTGGGCGATAAGTTGGCCAATCTGCTCATTGGTTGTTAACATTGTCTACCTTTTATATCATAAATGATATTATTAATGCAATTGGTTTTTGTTTTTGAGGAGTGGCTTAATTTTAATACTAACAGGTGTCTTGTTACAATAGGTTTTATAGATTATGGAGGACCGTCCAGAGATGAAAGACAGAGATGTTGCCGACCTGATTGCCGCCGAAGAGCAACGGCAGCGCAGCGGTCTGGAGTTGATACCGAGCGAGAACTACGTAAGCCGTGACGTCTTGACGGCTCTGGGCAGCGTTTTTACCAATAAGTACTCGGAAGGTTATCCGGGGAAAAGATATTACGGCGGACAAATAAATACCGATAAGCTTGAGCAATTGGCGATCGATCGGGCTAAGGCGCTGTTTAAAGCCGATCACGCTAACGTACAGCCCCATTCCGGTGCACCGGCCAACGAAGCGGTTTATCATGCTTGGCTTGAGCCGGGAGACACTATTATGGGCATGGAACTTAGTCACGGGGGGCATTTGACGCATGGCCGCCCCGGTACCGTATCGGCTAAGCTGTTTAATTTTGTGCGCTACGGTATCAAAGATATTGAGACCGGAGAGCTTGATTATGAGGCTATGCATGATTTGGCAATGAAGACTAAGCCACGGATTATTCTAGCTGGCTTTTCCTCCTATCCGAGGGAGCTGGACTATGCCAAATTTGCCGCTATCGCTAAAGATTGCGGAGCTGTCTTAATGGCCGACATGGCCCATATTGCCGGCCTGATTGCCGGTGGCGTTCTGAACAATCCCTTTGACTATGGCTTTAATGTCATAACAACGACTACCCACAAGACTTTGCGCGGGCCTCGTGGCGCCATGATCTTATCTAAAGGTATTGTCAGTAATCCGCTTAAAGAGGTTGAAAAAAAGGTAGAAAATTTACCGACACTGATTGACCGAACGGTGTTTCCAGGACTCCAAGGCGGTCCACACATGAACACGATTGCGGCTAAAGCCGTTGCTTTAGGTGAAGCTTCAACGGATGAATTTCATGACTATTGCGTTCAGATATTAAATAACGCCAAAGCCTTGAGCGAGGCACTAATGAAACGTGGCTTTAAACTCATAACCAATGGCACCGATAACCATATGATGGTTGCCGATGTGCAGTCCAGTTTTGGGTTTGACGGTCAAGTCGCCGAAACGGTTCTAGATAAGATCGGACTGACACTCAATAAAAACGTGATTCCGGACGACCCGTTGCCGCCTTATAGGCCAAGCGGCATCCGGCTGGGAACGCCCGCTATAACGACGAGAGGCCTTAAAGAAGACCATATGAATCAGGTCGCTCAATGGATGCATCAAGCTTTGATATCAAAAGACGACGATAAGCTAATAAATCGGATCGCCAAAGAGGTCAAAGACTTCGCCGAAAGCTTTCCGCTGCCTAGTTGACAAGCTTAGGGTAGGATAAGCGGTTCTTGGCTTAACTCGATATTAAAGTCTTGTTTAACCTTGGTTTTGACTTTGTCTACGAATTTAATCAGGTCGGCGCTGGACTTGGCAGATTTATTAATAAAAACCAATGATTGCGTCGGCCAGGTTGCCATGCCGGTCTGCTCATCGTAGTAGTCATGAAAACCGGCCCGATCAATAAGCCAAGCGGCCGGTATTTTGACCTTGTCGTTGTCCGATGGCCAACTGGGTACGCTGCCGTATTTATCTTCAAGATTGGCCAAGACGCTGCGATCGACAACTGGGTTGGCCATAAAAGAGCCGTTATTGGCGACTAATTTCGGATCGGGTAATTTATGCTGCCTGATGTCTATGACGGCATTTCGGATAGAAGCCGGGCTGTAGTCCTTAATATTGTGCTGTTCAAGATAGCTTGCCAGGGAGGCATAAAATGGTGGCATAAGATTTGTTTTTGACAGCATCAGAGTTATGTCGGTAATAAGATATCTACCGGCGGCCGTAGTCTTGAATATGCTGTTGCGATAGCCGAAGCCGCAATCTGCCGTAGCCAAAGTTACCAGTTTATCCACCTGAGCGTCATAGGCGGTCAGCGAGACCATGGTCTGGGCAATCTCCTGGCCGTAAGCGCCGACGTTTTGAACCGGCGTAGCTCCGGCTGTCCCTGGAATTAGACTAAGGCACTCAATGCCGGACAGGCCCATTTCCACGCTGCGTTGAACTACATGATCCCATTCCTCTCCGGCGCCGATTGTGATGTAAGTCGAGACGTCATCCTCGCTTATAATATCGAAGCCCTTGATGCGATTGACTATAACCAGACCGTTGTAGCCTTCGTCCCGCCAGACTATATTACTGCCCGTACCGATGACTATAAAAGGTAACCCGTGCTCCTTTGCGGATTTCACCGCGCCGATCAGCTCATCCCTTGAGCCAACTTCAATCAAAAAAGCCGCCTTGCCACCGAGGCGCATGGTTGAGTAGAGCTTAAGGTCGGCGTTTTTTATCATTTCCATTTATAGGTAGTATACAAACTTATGGTCGAATTGACTTGCATATGTTCTAAGTAAAGCGATACCATAAGAGCATGAGTCAACCGTCGATTGGCCCAAAGCCATACGAGAAGTTGGGCGAGGAACTAAAACAGCTCAGGCAGCATCAAAAAGAAAGCCTAGCTGAAGTTTGTGGTGCCGTGGAAATTGATGAGCATATCCTTGAACGTTATGAAGCCGGTTTCGACCGTCCGGACGAAGATGTTCTGAACCTGCTAATCAGCCATTATCAGCTTCAGGAGCCGGTCGCTAGTCGTCTCTGGGAGTTAGCGGGTTACGACGCCAGTCGGGCTATTGAGGACGAACAATTCGTTGATGACGCTATAGCGGCAGCCAGACAGCTCATCATGGTGCTGGCCAGTGACGGTAGAACTATTTACACTGACGGTGTTAGCATAGACTGTAATAAAAGCGGCCTCCAAATCACCTTTACGCAGTCGGCTACTAACGCCAAGCCGGTCATTGTGTCTAAGCTAGGTATGAGCTATGACCAGGCCCAAGAAGTCATTAAGGCTCTAGGTGTCGCCTTGGCTTACGGTCGCTTCGGACTAGACAAGCCGATGTTGCCGCCCGGCAAAGACCTGTAAGATATTTTACTGCTAATGGTTATAGCTTGGAGGTAATATCCGACTTAATGTTTCCTCTAAAGCTTAATTTAGATCAAACAAACAGGACATAACTATGACAATTGAACAAATGCTGGCCGGACTGCATTCAATGGCTGAAAAATCTACAGCTGCGAATATAAAGCCGGTCCCGCCAAAGCCTAAACGCTAATTTTGGCTTCAGGTTTTTAGTTTGCTGTACCTTTGTGCGTGCAGCCGCCTTAAGCCATGAATGGCTAGCGTGAAGCTCATGATCGCCATCGGTAATTCACCGAAAAAAGCGGTTATGATGGCTTCGGAAAAACCGATTGAACCAATATTGTAGCCTAAAATATCGAACCAGGCGTCAGCTGCGAACAAGGTGCCGGTTATGACCGCGGAAATTACCATGTAAATAGACTGCATCTTGGCGAGTATGCCGGTTGCCAGCAAAGAAACAATCATCCCAATATCCAATCCGACCCAGGTAATGTCCCAGTTGCGCGACAGGTGTTCAGTCGGCAAGCGGAAGCCCAAGAAGATTGTCCAGGGAATCATGGCCAGGGAAATTATGATATACAAGCTGGCGGCCCAAAGCGGGATTGAAATCTTAACTTTTTTTAATTCTTCCATATCCTAATCAATAATAACAAAATCCGGTTCCAATCCTTCCTAAATTATTGCCTTAATTTCAACTATATGCCGAATCAAAAGTCCAAAACTAGTATACTGTCTCTTAATATGTTCGGTAGGTCCGTAATCAAACGACTGACTAATAGTTTCGGCTCCTTTTCCGTCGAAGAGCTTAAGTATGAGGGGCGTCCGGCCAGGGTGTTGTTTAGCGGACCGCAGCACGCCGCTCAATCCGGCATTCCGCTGGATGACAACCCGCGGCTGCTGTTTGACTATAATCAGCTTTTACTAGAATTGGCACTCGATCTGAATCCATCTACAGTGCTGGTGCTTGGTGGTGGTACTCTAACCCTGCCGATGGCCTTAATTAACAATTTACAAACCGTGCAGGTAACCGTGGTCGAACAGAACGCCGACCTGATTGCTTTGGCCGGGGAGTATTTTAATTACCACAGCGACCATCGACTTAGACTTGAAATAGGTGACGCGCTGAGTATCGTCGGACGCCTAAAAGATCGTTATGACCTTGTAATTACCGATATTTTTGACAACTTTAGCATACCGCAAGCTTTTAGAACGATTAGCTTTGCCCGCTCAATCAAAGAGTTGCTTAACGTCAAAGGCTTAATTGCGACAAACTGTATCGCGGCTACTTCCGGTTATGCCGCTCAGCCTCTCCGGCAAATTGTGGCTGCATACTCTAAGGCTATCGGACCGGTCAAGGTAGTCAAGGCTGATCAGGACTATGCATATTGGACTCCACAAAATATGATCATTATGGCCTTCAATGATCAAACCGTTAACCAGACACTCTTAAAGGGCATCGAGCTAGTCGACTTGCCGGACATTCAGACTGAGGACTATCTGTCATGATGCTATGGAAAATCCGGCCATATTGCTCTATGATGCTAGTAGTTTGAAGGAAAAATGAAAAAAAGAATTATTGAGAGAACGATTGAAGCGCCGGCCCAAGCTTTGGAGTATGGCGTTGAAAGTAGTCAGAAGCTGGCCAAAAAGGTCCCCCTAAGCAATTATCAGCCGCTAAAAAAAGCCAGAGACTATTGGTATACCCTGGGACCGGGCTTGACGACCGGAGCTTCAGATGATGATCCCTCCGGTATAGCAACGTATTCGCAAGCCGGTGCTCAAAACGGTTTCGGTTTGTTGTGGACGGCTGCTTTCACATTTCCATTGATGGCCGTCGTTCAAGAGATGTGCGCCCGTGTCGGCCTGGTTACCGGACGTGGCTTGGCGGCCAATATACGTTTGCATTTCGGCAAGAAAATACTTTATTTCAGTAGCCTGCTTTTGTTTGCAGCTAACACCTTTAATATCGGGGCGGATATTGGCGCCATGGCTAATGCTGTCCAGTTGCTGGTTCACATAAACACAACCGTCCTGGTGATAGCGTCGACTACTTTCATACTTTTAATGCAGATATTCACCCCTTACTCAAAATATGCCCGTTATTTAAAATGGTTGGCCCTGGTCTTGTTTGCCTATATCCTTTCGGCTATATTAGCCCATCCTAACTGGGGGGAAGTTGCCCGTCACGCCGTCACGCCACATATCTATTGGAGCAAAAACGAATTCTTGCTACTTACCGCTGTGCTCGGTACTACCATAACGCCGTATTTGTTTTTCTGGCAAACATCTCAGGAAATAGACGAGGCCATTGCTAAAGGTAAGGTTACGATTGAATCAAGAAGGGGAAGCAGTCCACAGGAAATGCGCAATATGCGTATCGATGTTTGGTCGGGTATGTTCTTGTCCAACTTGGTCATGTTCTTCATAATCGCGGCATGTGCCAGTGTTTTGTACACGCACGGAGTTACCAATATAACGACAGCCTCTCAGGCTGCTCAAGCTTTACGTCCATTTGCCGGCGCGGCTACGTATTACCTGTTTGCGCTCGGCATTATCGGGATGGGCTTATTGGCCATACCGGTACTCGCGGGATCCAGTGCTTATGCCATCAGCGAAAGCCTTGGCAAGAGACAGGGACTAAATTCCAAGTTAAAGCAAGGCTATGCTTTTTATGGGGTCATCATTATTTCGATGCTCGTCGGACTGGCGTTAAACTTCATAGGTTTAAATCCAATCAAGGCGCTTATTTACTCGGCGGTCGCAAACGGCATTGTGGCGCCGGTCATATTAGTCCTTATCGTTCTGATTGCCCGCAACAAAAAAACAATGGGCGATTGGCGCAATGGTAAGCTAAGCGGATTCTTTGGGTGGATTTTAGTCGCTCTCATGGGATTGTCCGGCGTGGCAGCGATTATAAGTCTGTTTTAGATTAAAATGCGACAAGAGGAAAGATGAATCAGGCCGCAGACAATATTATGCAAATACCGGCCAACCCTAACGCCGGGGCTGCCGGACTTAGTAGTTCTGAGGCGGCTGCGCGTCTGAAAGCAAACGGCCCAAACGTACTTAGCGCCGAAAAGCGTTTATCCGCCCGGGGTATTTTACTTAATCAGTTCAAAAGTTCGCTTATCTATCTGCTGGTAGTGGCTTGTCTGCTTTCAATATTGCTGAATGATTTATCCGACGCCGGTGTGATTGCAGCTGTCCTGCTGATTAATACCGGGTTGGGGTTTTTTCAGGAATTTAAGTCTGAAAAGGCAATCGTTAATTTGCAGAAGCTGGTATCCAAACAGGTGGCCGTATTAAGAGATGGTCAAGCGACACTGATTGATGAAAAGTTGATCGTCGTTGGTGACGTAATTGTCGTAAAAGAGGGAGATATCGTTCCGGCCGACGCCAAACTTATTAAAACCGAGGATTTTGCGATTAATGAATCGGTATTAAGCGGAGAGTCGGTGGCTATATCCAAAACCGAAACCGACAAAGATGACTGTATTTATGCGGGTAGTACGATTGAGCATGGTGAGGCTAAGGCCGTGGTATACGCAATCGGTACGAACACTAAACTCGGCGGCATCGCTAAGTTGTCCAGCTCTACTAAACGGGTTACCCAATATGAAAAATCATTGAGTGAGTTCAGTAGTTTTCTAATCAAAACCACATTCGTGACCCTGATTATTATTTTTATAGCCAAGCTGGTTATTAACGGCGGCGTTCATAATCTGGCGGCCCTGGCCTTATTTATGATTGCATTGTCGATTGCCGTCGTGCCGGAAGCGATGCCGGTAATCGCTACCATGACGCTATCAAGCGGTGCCCTGAAACTAGCCAAGCGCCATGTTATAGCTAAGACTTTAACTGCCGTCGAAGACCTGGGGAATATCAACCTGTTATGTAGTGACAAGACCGGAACCCTGACTGAAAATAAACAGTCGATTAAGAAGCTGATCGCCAAAGACGAGAAGCTGTTCATGAAGCTGGCAATTGCCAGCTTGGAATCACCCGATGTCAAGCACCATCGTTACCTGACGTCATTCGATCAAGCCTTCGTAGCCTATGTCCCAGAAGATATTCAGCAGGCAGCCACGGCGGTTGTTAGGCTTGATGAATTGCCATTCGATCCACTGTCGCGTCGTCGTCGAGTAGTATTTAAAGACGGTAATAAAACTTATCTGGCTGAAGTTGGGTCGGTTGAGACTTTACTTGAACTATGTAAAGACGAAAACGCAGCGAAGTATAAAGAAAAGTTGGTGGCAGATGGTAAGCAGGGCTTGCGCCATCTTGGCATTGCCTACAAAGAGGTAAGTTATGATGACGCCCACTCATTCGATATCGTCAAGCATGAGGATGGCCTTATATTTGCCGGCTTTGTAGCACTTGAGGATCCACTCAAACCATCGGCCAAGAAAGCCATTGCGACAGCTAAAAAACTCGGTGTAGCAATCAAGATTTTGTCCGGTGACAGTCGCGAGGTGACTGGTTATGTGGCGAGCGAAGTGGGTTTGCTTGGTAGTGGTCAACGGGTTTTTACCGGTGATGAAATAGATGAGATGTCTGATCTAAAGTTGGCTGACGTGGTGGATAATAACAATGTTTTTGCCCGGCTGGCTCCCGAGCAGAAATATAGGATTATTAAATTGCTGAAGCTGAAAGGCTATATAGTCGGCTACCAAGGGGACGGAATCAATGACGCTCCATCGCTTAAGCTAGCCGACGTTGCCATTGCGGTTGATCATGCCACCGATGTTGCCAGAGACAGTGCAGACATCTTGCTGCTTAGAAGCGATTTAAACGTTATTATTAACGGTATTCGCTATGGCCGGGGTATTTTTACAAATATCAACAAGTATATTCGCTACACTATGATTAGTAATTTTGGTAACTTCTTTGCTTTGTCGGCACTATTTCTTTTAAACGCCCAGTTGCCGCTCTTAACTATCCAGCTGCTTTTAACTAGTGTGTTGAGTGATGTGCCTCTGGTGGCTATCTCAACTGACAACGTTGACCCAAGCAGTCTGCAGCGTCCCGCTAAATACAGCATGCACTCCTTAGTTGTTGTTTCCATGGTACTTGGCAGCTATACGGCTATATTCGAGATTTTGTTCTATGCCATCATAAGACACGGCTCTCTGGCTGTAGCGCAAACCAGCCTGTATCTTTATCTAACCGTGATTGGTTTTGTGGTTATTCTGGCGGTAAGAAACCGACAGCATTTTTGGCAGGCGGTAAAAATGTCAACTCCACTAAGGCTGTCGTTTGGAGGCATTGCATTGCTGGCGATTGCTTTAATATATTTCCACCCGACCCAAAAACTTTTCAATTTTGCACCTCTATCCGTAGGTATGCTTAGTCTTACTCTGTTAATGACGGCCCTTTACTTCATTTTTCTGGATATTATTAAAGTCTGGTTTTATCGCACCGGCCTAGCAGCTAAAGTCGAATAAATTACAACTTAAAACTATAGCCCTAGCGGTTTATTCTTATGCTTCCTTTGCTATACTGAAATAGATAATGAATAGACAAAAACCGAGGGCTAGCGCTAATATTGACGGCTTCGTGCACGCCGGTCATAAGCCGCGTTACTTTATTGACGGCGTGTCCCAGCCGCTCAAGAAGCAGTCGCTCAGGTCGTCGGCGTACGATGGGCCGCTAACTAACGCTTCTATCCGTCCGCAGCCTGTAGTCAGGCCCGGACTTAACCGGCCGGCACCCACAAGACCTAATATGGCCACTGAATCTAGCGCGCAAACCCAGTCCGAAGTCCATCGTCCGCAGCCGGTTACCCCTAAATTTAATGACAGGGCGGCCCCTTCTTTGATCGGGGCTTCATTGCCGACTAACGCCGTTACTCGCCACCCCCTTAAGGCCAAGAAATCCAAATGGCGTTCACCTAAACGGATTGCGCTCAGTAGCGCTTTAGTGTTAGTCGTGGCCGTCATAGGCTTTGGTTTATGGTTCGGCTCATCCTTATTATCCAGCGTAAACAAGGTGTTTCATGGCAATGTTTTCAGCGACGCCAACGCGCTTATTAACGGAACTAATTTGAAGGAGTCCGGCGGTAGGATAAATATTTTACTGGCGGGCGATTCGGTTGGCGACCCCAATCATGGCGGGGCATCCCTGGCTGACTCCATAATGGTGCTAAGTTTCGATCCACAAACAAAAACCGGCTTTATACTGAGTGTGCCAAGAGACCTTTGGGTCTACATCCCATCAATGGGCCACCAGAAAATTAATGCAACTAATGATGTAGCTAATTTCAGCCAACCGGGCTATCCTAACGGTGGCATGGGGCAGCTGGAAGAGGTGCTGAATACCGACTTGGGCATACCGATAGATTACTACGCCCTGATTGATTACGCGGCCTTTAAAGATGCCGTCAATGCCGTTGGCGGGATTACAATCGACATTCAAAGTCCTGACCCAAGAGGCATATATGATGCCTATACGCACCTTAAATTGCCGAACGGCTGGGTGACATTAACCGGACAACAGGCCCTTGATTTGGCCAGGGCTAGAGGTGATGGTGCGGCCGGTGACGTATCTTATGGCTTGCCAAACAGCGATTTTAGTCGTACGCAGCATCAACGACAGATGTTAGTGGCCTTATTTAAGAAAGCTTTATCTGTAGGTGTGCTATCCAATCCGCTCAAAATAACCAGTTTATTCAACGCCTTCAGTAGCAATATTAATACTGACATGTCAATTGGTGACGTCATAGCTTTGGAAAAAGCCAGCAGTGGAGTTGATCTAACCAAGCTTCAATCCGTAACCTATAGTTATGGTGGCAGCAATCCTTTACTTAAGGGTTACGTCGATCCTGTCAGTGGACAAGATGCGCTAATACCGTCTTTGGGTCTGGATAATTTTACGCAGTTGCAGAATTATTACCAGCAGCTTACATCCAGCAATCCGGTTGTCCAGGAAGGGCCCACAGTTACGCTTCTCAATGCCAGTAATGTTAGCGGGCTCGCCGGCAAGGAAAAAATGGTGCTGGAAAACAAGGGCTACACCGTTACGTCCATAGCCGACGCGTCAACCGAATATCCCTCAACCCTTATAGTTAATAATACTAACGGTCAAAAGCCGGCCGCTACTACCGAATTGTCTAAGCTTATAAAGGGCAGTGTCGTATCATCGACTAGCGGATCAAAAGAAGCCGCCGAAGCCACCAATTATACAAGCGACTATGTTGTCGTAATGGGGCAGGATTGGAATAACTCACAATCCAGCGCTACACCCGTACAAAATTAAATCTATAAACTTACATATCGACATCCATGACGACAACGGCGTTCTAGTTATCCGAGCCGAAAAACATGAAACCGAAAAAGATTAACATTGAGCCAGTTAAATAGATTTAACGCTTTAGCTTATTGCCATTAGCTGACTTTAGTCAGATAATGGGCTTATTAATCTAAAGGAGAAGTTAATCATGTGGCAGCTATATGTATATAGTTTCTTAGCCGGAGTAATTGGCGCTAATGGCGTACCGCATTTCGTCAAAGGTATTAGTGGTGAAAAATTTCAAACGCCTTTCGGCAAGTCATCAAGCGCCGTGGTAAATGTGGTTTGGGGCTGGCTCAATTTTGTCGTAGCTGGTTTATTACTTTACTTCGGCAATGTACACCAGCATCTTCTCAGAGCGTTTAGCCTGGTCGTAATAGGCGCACTGGTCATTGCTTTAGTGCTTGCCTACACCTGGTCTTCGACTGGTAAGAAGTAGTAAGTAAAGCAAACAAAAGCATCCCCCGTTTATTTTTATCAGGGGATGCTTTATTTATAAGGCTGCTTAACTACTATTTGCTGGCAGATTCTTTTGGTGCCATCTTGGTTAAGGCATAGACGGCATATAGGGCAGCCAGGCCAACAAGCGCGTAAACAATGCGAGAAAGTGCGCTGCCAGCACCGAACAAATGGTCAACCAGATTCCATTTAAAGAATCCGACCAATCCCCAGTTCAGACCACCAACAATAATTAGTACAAATGCTATCCAATCGGCAACGTTAAGTTTCATAATAAAAATCTCCTTTAATATAATAAAAATTTATAATTTCGAAACGTTATGTATGTATAGGCACGCCCCCCGTTTTGTTAGTTAATGCTCTCTCTATAAAAGGTTGAATGTCATTAACCAGCCTGTCTCTTATTTTAGAATTAAGCGGAAAATTCTCAAGTAAAAATCCATTTAGTGAATGAACGATGACGCGAGAATCTCGCGCGCTGTCGCTGGTAAAATAGACTCCTTGCCCTAGGCCCTTATCGATTACTTCTTTTATATGAAGATAGGCTTGCTCAGGAATATAACTGCCGGGCTCGCCACCATTAGATTTAAAAGCTAGAAAATATCTTAACATCGATGCAATCCCCAGGAAGTTGTCACAGTGGTAATTTAGTCTCTGGGTTAGCATTTGGCTAATATCGGTCAGAGGTTTAAGTGATAATAGGGCATCTCTTACGTCAGTCTGCGCCTTTAGAAAAGCAGCTTTTAAGAGGGCGTCTTTATTGTCGTAATAGTGGTAGATGACAGAAGGTTGAACGCCGCTACTTTTTGATACTAGTCGGATGCTAATGTTATTGGGATCCATGCTTGCCATCATAGCAACGGTGACGTCCAGTATTTTGTCTTTGGTGCTGATGTTCATAATTCAAATATAACGAACGTTCGATATATTTGCAATACCAATCTTTCCGTTTACTAGATTTATGCCTGGCCCGAAAAGGGTATGACCGCGGCTCTATAAGGAAAAGCTAGAAAAACTATTCCTTCTTCTTTTGAAAAAATAAAAGATAGGCTATTTCGAGTATGCCGGCGGTGTTTAATATCGCCATTACTATAAACCATCCCAGTTGATCATTGCGTCCAGCCCGCCATAATGCAATAAGCTTCCAGATAGCTTCCCAGGCCACTAATATGCCCAGCAGAGCCAGGTCTATTCCAGTGAAGGTTAGGTGATTGTGTGAGTTGATATATAAATGCATATAATCTAATCCTAGCACTGAAATCTAAAAAGGTGATGCATATATTCTTACAATAGACAATCTTAGGCTTATCTACTACCTAAGCTTTTATTTTCTCAGGACTTTTAGATAATAACGCCGAACTTCTTATTAAAATAAGGCCAAAGCCGAGCTGGAAAATCATTTGTCCCTGGATTAAAAGTCCCTGTTTGGGATTAAGATAGTAAGCAGACATCAGTCCTCCGATTAGTTCAATCAGAATCAACAGCATATTGGTCCTATCTTTTAGAACGAAAAAGACTAATCTAATCGATAATACCCCTTGAAGAATAAAAGTTAGCGTACCAAAAAGCTCATGCAAATTACTAAATAATCGATTGTAGTCGTAAGGAGTTAATATAACGCCAATGGCAAGAACGAAAATCGTCAGCATGATCAGCTTTACATAATTAAAGCCGGACGCCCTAATGAATTTATTTACGGCATATAATCCCGCCAAGGATGATCCCGCCAGAGCGAAAATGTATGGAACTATAGTTTGGGCATATGTGCCATAGTAACTTACACCATCATTAGCACCCAAGCCTGCCGGTTTAATTACTATGCAAGCAAGCATGCCTCCGAAAAATATAATCTGGCTTAAAATTAAAACAGCAAACATCGACCCAAGCATTGTCTTAATTATATTCCAGACGGCAAACCGATTTCAGGAGTTATAGGGGTAAACTTACTAGAACAGGTTCTGCATTGTCTCGATTGCGGAACGGACAATTAATCTAAAAGATTTGTCATTTGCAAATTTAACGACAAATCCTCGTGGAATATTATCAAGCGAAAGCGCCTCCGGCAGCCAAATTCCGTCGGCCGGCCACATGTTTTCGTACGGTAGATTGTTCTTTTGAAAAAGTTGCGGTCGCATTTCATCGGTTTCTTGTGGTTCACCTGAATAATCTGCCAGGTAGGCTCGACTAACAACCCCCAATTCATCACCGAAATAAAATGCCAGATCGGCGATGTGTATTAATTTATCTATAGCTATGCCAGCCTCTTCTTTGGTCTCTCTTTTGGCCGACTCTTCGTAAGACTCATGACCTTCTAGCTTGCCACCAAAACCGTTCCACCAGCCAGCTCCAAAGCCGCGTTTTTTTAGGCCTAAAAGTATCTCATCTCCGTTAGTAGGAAATACTATGGTAGTTTTTTGGTATGGCGCCTCATTCATTACCGACATATATTAACAAATATAAATCAACCTATGCATCTATTCAGCTAGATATTTGTTATTTATAAGGAATTGATCTTGGTCGGCATGAAAAGGTTTTGGTAGTT
>JAJYKI010000101.1:0-429 GCA_021788675.1 bacterium
CGGTTATCCGGTGGACGAAGGATCATATACCGGCGAAGTATCATTCGCCCAATTAAGGGAACTGGTACATTACGCAATTATCGGGCACTCGGAAAGACGTCGTTACTTCGGCGAATCGCTGGAGCTGATCAGGGATAAAATGGCGGCAGCGGTCCGCAACGGGATCGTACCGATTCTTTGTGTCGGCGAAACCAAGGAAGAACGGCAAGATAAGGAAACCAAGCAGGTGTTGCACGACCAGATAACCACGGCTTTAAGTGATCTTACAAGTGAAGACATCGAGTCGGTCATAATTGCTTATGAACCGGTTTGGGCCATTGGTGGCCATCAGCCGGCCAAGCCTAAGGATATAGAGCAGGCGGTTAGCTGGATTCGTTACCAGGTTAGTGAATTGTACGGACAGACGAGTGCGGATAGTGTCCGGATTTT
>JAJYKI010000101.1:439-2759 GCA_021788675.1 bacterium
GGCAGCGATGAGCCTGAGTTTGTGGCTTCTATTATGGACGTTGACGGGGTCGACGGTTTGTTAGTCGGCCACGCCAGTCTTGACGCCCAGCAGTTTGCGGATATAATCCAAGGCGCTTATCTGGCGTCTTTAAGTGATCCGAGAGGCTGAAACAGTTATGTCTGACGAAGATAAGACGCCGGCGGTGGAGAAAAAGGTTTTTGATGTCGCCAAGCCGTCGACTACGCCCGCCGAGGCAAACTCAAAGCATATTATCGTCAATCATGGTCCGATGATGCACGATAACACCCTGGTCGGACAGGGCAATGGCAGCGATATGGAAGAGGTCAAAGATTCCAGCCAGGAAAGCCATCTGTCCGCATCCACGCATGCACTAGAAATCAAACCCCTAAGTAACGATTTAGAAACTTCAACGCCAGATAAAGATAAGCCTGAATCGTCTTCGGCTAAGACGGCTGAACAAGACCCGGCGCCGCCGGCAACCGAGGATACGTCACCAAAACATCAATCGTCGGATGTGTCAGCCGAATCCAGTCCAAGCACTCAAGACAGCCAGAAAACTACCGATGATGACGACTCAAAGTCCAAAGATAAGTCTAGCAATGAGCAGGCCGAGGCTGAAAAAGCAGCCAAAGCTGAAGCCGAAAGAGATGCGCGGATCAGCGGGTATGTCGAAAGCGGACAGTACTTTTTATCTATTAATAAAGTCGGGGAACGTAAGAATCGTCAGCTAGTGATTGTTGGCATAGTCGTGGCCGTGTTGTTGGCAATCGTCTGGCTGGATGTGGCTTTGGATGCCGGCATTATTAGCAATACCTATCATTTACCACATACCAACTTCTTTGCGCTGAAGTCCTGAAGCCCGTACAATTAATTGGATAGGAGAGATAATGCCTGAAGGCGTAGATTACGATTTGTTTGCAGATACGGATAAATTATTACAAGGTTTGAATGATGAACAGCGCCGAGCGGTTACGACGACTGAAGGTCCGTTATTGATTCAGGCCGGCGCCGGCAGCGGTAAAACGAAGACCTTAACGCACCGGATTGCGTATATCCTGTCTAACGCCAAAGCAACACCACCGGAAATCCTAGCCGTTACTTTTACCAATAAGGCGGCTCAGGAAATGCGCGGCCGGGTGGCGAAACTGCTAGGCTTCGACAGTGAAAATCGCGGTTTCATGCCATATATGGGTACATTTCATTCGATTTGCGTACGTTTGCTGAGACGGGATGCCGACTCGATTGGCCTGCCCTTATCCTTCGTTATCTTCGATGAAGCCGATCGTTTGGCGGCAGTTAGGCGTGCCTGTAAACAGCTGTTGGTGGATGAAAAGGCTTTTCCTCCCAGAACGCTGGCTAATCTTATATCCAGCGCTAAAAACGAGTTGATGAGCCCTGAAGAATATGCCGCCGTGGCTAATCAGCCGACGGCTCAGATGGCAGCCAAGGTATTTCCGCAGTATCAGAAGGAATTAAGACAGGCTAACGGCTTGGATTTCGACGATCTGATTAATGAAACCGTCCGGATGTTGGATTCCAGACCGGAAGTCCGCCGCAAATGGCAGGAGCAGTTTAAATATGTAATGGTTGATGAATACCAGGATACTAACGCCGCCCAATATCGGCTGGTCAGGCTATTAACTAACGATAAACAAAACTTGGCGGTTATTGGCGATGACTGGCAAACCATATTTTCATGGCGTGGCGCCGACTACCGCAATATCCTAAACTTCGAACGCGATTATCCTACGAGCACGGTTATTAAGCTTGAACAGAATTACCGGTCGACCAAGAATATCCTAGCCGCCGGCCAAGCCATCATCACCAAGAACATGGAGCGCAGCGATAAACAATTATGGACGGCCGAAAGCGACGGTTTGCCGGTTCAAGTCATCGCACTAAGGGACGAACGGGCGGAAAGTGAAGCGGTTGCATTACGTATCCAGGGCGCGGTTAGCAGCCGCCGCCGCGATTACCGTGACTTCGCAATCTTGTACCGGACAAACGCTCAAAGTCGTGTCATAGAGGAAGCTCTAATGCGCTTCGGTATACCTTACCGGGTTGTCGGTGGCCAAAAGTTTTATGATCGTAAGGAAATCAAGGACATCATCGCTTATCTGCGACTAATTTTCCAGCCGGAGGATCGGATTAGTTTTGAACGGATCGTTAACGTGCCAACTCGCGGCATCGGGGCGACCAGTTTGTCCCGGTTCACGGCCTGGCAGGCCGGCAGCGGTAAGACACTGCTTGAAGCTCTGGAGTGCAGCGCGGATTGTCCGGGTCTGACAGCCAAAGCCGTTAACGGATTCAGAGATCT
>JAJYKI010000102.1 GCA_021788675.1 bacterium
CTTTACAAGATGTGTTTAAGTGATAATGGTCATGAGGAACGACTAATTGATGCAATTTCGCTGGATCCTTTTCTGGGCTATATTGATGAAGGTATTAATTCTTGCCAGGAAATACTTGTCCATGTACCTTCTCTAGATGATCGCTATAGAAAAGTAAATGACAGACTAAGGTTTCATTTAGGCAGGCTTATAGCAGAGAAAAACGGTCTTGATCCGAATTGTTACACAATACCGCCGATTGATTGGGATAATGTAGAGCCATACCGTGAATATGTCTCGGGCTCCGCAAATAAAGAATTTATTGCTCACGTTGAAAGCAATCCTGATGAGCCGGGTTGTAGTGTTGCTGTTTATTGCCAATATATGTTCGACGTGATGGCAAAAAACGTTATCGGTATTGATTATAGTTTCGCTAAGTTCAAAGATTAAAATCGAGTGCCTAAAAACGGTTCCTAAGACCTTTTATTTACAGATTTGAGCTTGGCTTTGGTGTAACGTTCTGCCGCCAGTCTGGTAAGTTCCGGGTCCTCGTCTTTATTGACGAAAATCATGGCTTCGGCAAGCATAGGGTGTACATTGGCTATTTGGTCGTGCATTTGCTTTATCAGCTCGCGGTAACCGGGGTGGCCTTGCGGGCTGGTGCGTAATTCGTGCAGGTGGAAAGCCTCTCTGGCGTTATAGGTTATTTTCCAGCGCATACGATGGCCGAGTAATGTGGCGTATTGAGAAGCGTCGTCCAATCCGGCGGCTTGAAGATCGCTATATAGCTTGAGGCTAAGATCAAAGGCTGATTCGAAGCTGTCGCTCAAGCCCGCTTCCTCGACAAGTTTAGGAATCTCGTAGCCGAATCTTGGCGTCAGTGGCTGCCAGTTCAAGTCATCGACCATGCGGTGCCTTTGTAGGTCGCGGAAAATACCGTAATCGCAGACTATATCCCAGCTATAGTGAGCTTTTTCAATCGCTCTTCCGGGTCGGTGACGACGGTTAAGTCGTTCGCCGATGTAGGTTTTGACGACATTGAGTTTCTTATCATAGTCCCACTCGCTGACCGAGTCGCGGATCTGTTTAAGTGGTAAATTGGTATGTTCGTATAGCATATCCGCTACCAAATCAAGCTCGTTGCGCGGCCAGACGTCGGTTAGAGTCACCTGATCTAGGGCGTTGTCGGGTAGTTTGTCGCTTAGGTATTCTGTGGCTAGCTTCTTCATGGCTTGGCGGTTGGTAGCGTGATATAGCGAAGTTGCGCCGCCACGTTCGGGTTTGTCTGCCCGTTCCAGAAATATCGGTATTATTTTTCGGGCTTCATCTAAAATTTGTTGGCCGACTTGTCGGGCTTCGATAAAATCATCGCTTAAAAGATGCATGATCAGGCTTTCCAGTGCCTGGGCTGAGGCAAAAATTCCTACCGTCGAGGTTGTTGCGGTTGGAAGTAGCGGCCGGGCGGCATCACAGGCCTGGGCTCTTACGGCGGCCTTAAACGCCCCGTCTCGTTGCTTTAAAGCTACACGGCTGTTAGCGGTGATATGGTCGGCTAGCTTATGAACCACATCGCTGTAGATATCGAAAATTTGGTCCATAGTTTTTTTGTAACGCTTGGCGAGAGCCGGCTTGAGGTTATCCGGCGTATAGTAGCGGTAATTGCCGTCACGGTCTTTTTGGTCGTAATAAATGTATCGAGTTGATTGTTCCAGGTAGGCCGCCAGCCTGCCCCATTCTAGTTTCTTGGTTAAGATGTTGGATGCGTTTTCGACTACCAGATGTATTCCTGTTAATTGTTGGACGGAGTCGTCGCCGTAGGCAGTGATGACGCGTTTCAGTAAGTCTTCATCCTTCCCGGCGTGATTGGCAAATTCTTCCAATAGGATAATCCGCATGTCATCGCCGCGCCGGCTCAGTCGTGCCATAGCCGCCGCAATGGTCGATGGCGACAGCTGGTTGGTGAATGCGTATACATTACCCTTTGGATTTGAGACCACGCGGCTTAAATAGTCTTTACCGGCGGCCGTAACCTTGAAGCCTTGAGCGGTTTTTTTAATTAGTTCAGTTTGGTCGTTGAGGGTTTGCGGTTGCCCTATAATCGGGGGTTCTGACCTGATTATTTCGGCTACTGATTGTGGTGATGAAGTGTTATCTGCGCTTCGGATACTTAAAGTTCTGGCTACTTCTTTCCAGATCCGGTTGGCAACTTCTTCGCTTGTGCCGTCGGCAAAGATGATTGGCAATTGTCTTTGATTGGCTTCCCAAAGATATCCGGCCCGGACGCGTTCTAAAAATGCAGCATCCAGGTTATCGAAGCGATCACCGTCCCGGCGTTTAGATAGACGTTCGAGCAGCGTCGGCACCGGCGCATCCAATAGGATGGTAAGATCCGGCTCTACGCCATTGACAGCGAACTGTATTATCCGGTTAATGGTTTCATAATCCGGCACATCGCCCCGACCGTAGTATTGGATGGCTAGCGTGGTCAGGTAGTTACGATCGACTATGCAATAAACTCCGTTGTCGACGCTGTGCTTTATGATTTGCAGTGATTGCGAGCGGGCCGCGTTATATAGTAAGACCTCGGTATTGGTGTTCATCGGGTAGCGTGGGTCCTGGGTTAGACTGCGAATCGCCCGGGCGGTCAAGTCGCTTTGCGAGTCCGGTTCGCGTAAAGTTCTGACCGGTAATCCGGCGGCCTGTAATCGTCTGGCCAGTTCTTGCAGCTGCGTTGTCTTGCCAACACCTTCGGGACCT
>JAJYKI010000103.1 GCA_021788675.1 bacterium
TTTAAAAAACCTACAATCTAAATAGGATTGTAGGCAACTAAAGTCAAGTCTAGCAGTTTTACCCTTGTATAGCAAGTAAAATATGTCCTTATGTTACGCGCACTGCGCCCCCCTTTGGGTGGTCTTTATAAAATCTGTTCCCGCCTATAAGACTAGAGATCGGCTTTTTCATGGTTAGGGTACATAAAGCAAGTTATTGTTTTATAAGCGTCTGTTAGAATTGAAACTAGTATGACTATCCTTTTATTTCTAATGGTTCTAAGCGGATTAGTCGAGCTGGCTGTTAGTTATTGGCTTCCTAGCCTTAGGAAAGTGACTACTAGCCTATTGCTATTTGCCGAGCTAATCCTATTGGTTTTTATGCTAGCCTTATACGGCGATTTGTTATGGGTGGATGTGCTTAGTCTGGTTTGGTTGTATCGTCTGTTTAATCTTTACCGTTTAAGGAGCAGCCGGAGCAACGAGCGGTTTCTGCAGAATGTGACGCGCCATACCACCTTAAGGTTGGTTTTGTTTCAAGCGGTTATTGCCGGCGGCGGTTTAATCAGCGGCCTGATATACGGCTTTTATTACAAACAATGGTATGTGCTTGCTTTGATTCAATTAGCCCTAGCCGTAATACTTTTAGTATCGACGCTGCGCCATAAAGCAGTTAGCAATCGACTTTTAGCCAGTCAGGCTTTGGCAGACACTCAGGCGCCAACTCTAAGCGTAGCCATTCCGGCCCGTAATGAGACGGATAACCTTTATGACTGCCTGGTTAGTTTACTGGCTTGCGATTATCCGAAGCTTGAAATATTAGTGCTTGACGACAACTCGACACTTAAGCGAACACCTGAAATTATCCGTTCGTTCGCTCATGACGGCGTTGAATTTGTGGCCGGTAAGGAGCTGCCGGAAACGGGCTGGCTGGCTAAGAACTGGGCTTATGAACAGTTAGCCGAAGCGGCTAACGGCGAATATATCCTTTTCTGTGGTGCCGACACGCGATTTGAGCCCGAAGCATTGAGAACTATGGTATCGATAGCGGTTAGTCGGAATAAGGACATGTTGTCGGTCGTGCCGCGTAATCGCCTGCAATCCGGCGTGCAGTCCGGTGTATTGCAGCCAATGCGCTACGCCTGGGAGATTAGTTTGCCAAGGCGTTGGTTTAAACGGCCGCCGGTTCTAAGCACTTGTTGGCTGGCTAAGCGCCAGTTTTTAAGCTCGACGGGCGGTTTTAAAGCGGTTAGTCGCCGGGTAGTGTGTGAAAGCTATTTTGCCCGTGAAGCGATTCAACATGACGGCTATAGTTTTTTCCGTTATGACGGCGTACAAAGTCTTAAGCCGGCCGATGAACAGCTTGAAACGGCTATTCGTTTAAGATATCCACAGCTTAAGCGTCAGCCTGAACTGGTTGCACTTTTAAGTGTGGTTGAGCTGTTTGGTTGTCTCGGTTCGATTGCCAGTATGTTCTGGGGAATAGTACTCGGCAGTTATATGGTAAGTTTTATCGGCCTACTGGCATTTATTTTGTCGGCCGTAACGTTTGCGCAAATATTCCTGATTACCTATCGTCGCAAGACGGGCGTAGCTTATCTGCTTTGGCCGATCGGTTTCTTAACCGATATCTATTTAATGAACCTGTCGATGTGGCGTTATGAATTCGGCAATGTGCTGTGGAAAGGCCGCAGTGTCGCACCGTCCGTCATGTATTCGGACAAGTCTTAAGGAGCGGCGACGGTATCGTTCTTAGCCTTGGCTTCAACCGGGCTGATGTTCGGCATGTAAATTATAAAAGTTGATCCTTTGTTGAGTTCGCTGGTGAAGCTAATCTCGGCATTGGTTAATCTGGCGAGTTTCAATGTCACATACAGTCCGAGTCCGGTTCCGCTAGACTGGCGGGTACGGTAATCTTCCGAGCGGAAAAATTTGTCGAAGACGCGTTCCTGGTCGGATTTACTGATACCGATGCCGGTATCTGCGACGCTGAACTCGACGCCGTTGCCCTTTTGTTTGGCGCCAATTGTAATGTGGCCTTTCTGGGTATATTTAATGGCATTGGTGATAAAGTTCTGTAGGATTTCCCGGCAGTAGAGCTTAGAAGTGCTCAGCAGCTCAAGGTTTGGGTCGATATTGGTTTTGATGGCCAAGCCTTTGGCGTCGGCGTCGGGCTCGTAATTGCCGGCTAATTCAATAATCAGGTCGTGAACGTTAATCTGTTCGACTTCAAGCGTTAATTTGCCTCTTTCCGCCCGGCTTAGGGTGGATAGGTCGTTAATCATGTCTGATAGGTAAAGGACTTGGTTGTGGGCATCTTTAAGGGCTTTGGCGACCATTTGCGTGTCGCCGTTTTTTTCAACAATGAGCTGGGCGTTTGAGATATTGCCTTCGGCGATGGCGATAGGTGTTCTGAGCTCATGTGATACTACGCTGATAAACTCATCGCGTTCTTCTTCGAGTGATTTTTCGGTCGTTATATCCCTTATCATCAGGACGTAACCTTCCATGCCGTCTTGACCGTAACTTAAATGTACGGGGGCTATGCTCATGTAGAGATTGGACACACTGCCGTCTTTATACACGATTCTAAGGTCGCGGTTAATGGTCGGTAATTGAACAGATTTAACTAATTCGGTGACATCAATTGGATGGTTGTTTTTGTCTATTAGTTGCATCAAGTCTTCGAGTGCATCGCCGACTTTAATGTTGTTTCTGTCCAGTACATTAAGGGTGGCACTATTGAATAGTACGAC
>JAJYKI010000008.1 GCA_021788675.1 bacterium
TCTTTTAAGATATGGGCACGTAAACATTATTCACGTTATAAAACGGATTAGACTATTTTCTTGAAGTAAACTTATCCGTAGATACCATGCTAATGCCTCTTAAATTTTATTCCTGATTTTACAAAAACCGTACATTTCCTGTTAACATCTATAATATATGGCGATGAAAACTGTAGTAATTCTCGGCCGTCAACCCAAACTTGGACTTGCCGAACTGGAAAGTTTGTATGGTGCGAGCAATGTTCGGCCGATAGGACATCAAGCTGCCCTGCTCGAAATCGATCCATGCGTTTTTAATTTCGACCGTTTGGGTGGAGCAGTTAAGTTTTGCAAACTATTAACCGAGCTGGAAACTAACGATTGGACGCGCATCGAACAGTTTCTAATTGCCGCTGCCCCTGACAAAAGCACCCAGATGCCTAATGGCAAAATGACGCTTGGCATCAGCACTTATGGTTTTAAAATCCAACCTCGGCAAATCCAAAGAACCGGCCTGGCACTCAAACAGGCCATCAAAACTACCGGACGCAATGTTAGGGTCGCTCCTAACAATCAGACCGACTTAAATAGCGCCCAGGTGATACATAACCGTTTGACTTCTGCTACGGGATGGGAGCTGGTAATTATTAGGAACGGCAATTCAACCATTATTGCTCAAACAATTAAAGTTCAGGATATTGCCGCCTATGCAAGACGCGATCAGGCACGACCAGCCAGAGATAGTAAGGTAGGCATGTTACCGCCAAAACTCGCTCAGATGATCATAAATTTAGCTGCCGGCCCCCTACCAAAGCAGGCTCTACAAAATATATGCGAATTACCACCCGACCAAACACCAACCAAGCCTAAATTAGGCCGACTGCTTGATCCGTTCTGTGGCAGTGGCGTCATAATCCAGGAAGCCATGATTATGGGCTATGACTGCGTCGCCAGCGATTTAAGCGAGCGTATGGTTTCCTATACCCGGCAAAATATTGACTGGTTAAGCCAGCAGAGCAACTCGCCGATCGATAAAAACTCCAGGTTAGAGCTTTTTCAGGCCGACGCCACCACATACAAGTGGCCAAACCGGCCAGATATTATCGCCAGCGAAATTTATTTGGGCAAACCACTTCAAAAACTGCCAGGGCGCGATGTTTTAACCCCCATAATCCAGGAAAGCGACCGCATTTTATCCGGATTTTTGAGCAATTTAGCCCAACAAATCGATAAAGGCACCCGTCTGTGCCTGGCCGTTCCCTGTTGGCGACAAACCAATGGCCACCTAATCCACCTGCCGGTTATTGACTCATTAGGTGTTATTGGCTATAATCGTGTGAGTTTTCAGCACTCAGGAGTCGATGATTTGATCTATTTTAGATCAGACCAAACCGTCGCCCGAGAGTTGCTTGTACTAACAAGAAAGTAGGATTTATAAATGTCACACGTTAAAGCCGGCGGTACCGCCAAAAACGTTCACGATTCACCAGGCCAACGACTTGGGGTTAAGCTTTATGGTGGTCAAAAAGTCAAGGTTGGTCAGGTTATAGTCCGCCAAGTCGGTATGACGAAACGCGCCGGTGACGGTACTTTCATGAGCCGCAATTACACGATTCACGCCGCTAAAGACGGTATGGTACAGTTCCAGGCCAGAAAAGTAAGACTTTTTTCTGGTAAATCAGTTCGTCGCACCGAAGTCAGCGTTATTTAATAAAGGCTTAAAAAAAATCCCGCTTATCTAGTGAAAGTGGGATTTTTTATTTATTGCCAGCCTAATTAAGGTTCAAGATGGTGCCGGATTCGATCAATCACGTCGGCTATAACAACCTGAGACTTAACCAGGTAATCATCAACACCCAGACTTTCGGCACGCTGCTTATCGCTGTCTTGGCTTAGAGCAGTTAACATAATAACTTTCAGATTGGCTGTTTCGGGAGTATTGCGGATTATGTCAAGAACGTCAAAGCCGCTTACCTTCGGCATCATTACGTCCAACAAAACCAAATCCGGATGATAGCTTAAAGCTGACGCCAGCGCATCCTCACCGTTAGCAACTCTCCTGACATCAAAACCTTCAGCCTGTAAACGGGTTAAGTATACGCTCGCCAAAGCGTCGTCGTCCTCTACTAATAAAATCTTTTTTTGAGCACCTTTGGGAGTGTTTGTTTGTTCATCCATAATGCTTAAGCTACCTTATTTTAGCTATTTTTGCAAGGCCGCTTTGACTAATCCATCGAAAAGTGGATGCGGTCGAGTTGGTCTTGATTTGAATTCGGGATGAAATTGACTGGCGATAAAGTAGCGCTTGTTGACACCCTCTATAACCTCAACCAGGCCGGATTCGGGATTATGTCCGACGGCTGCAACACCCCAAGAATTGTAATCATCTACGAATTTCGGATTGCACTCGTAGCGATGGCGATGGCGTTCGGTTATCTTGGTTTGTTTATACAGCCTAGCCGCCAGACTACCTTTACTTAGCTGACAATCATAATCTCCCAACCGCATCGTGCCGCCGGTATTCTCCTTGCCCTTCTGGTCAGCCATAGTATCTATTACGGGATAAGGGGTATACTTGTCGACTTCGGTCGTATTGGCGTTTTTAAGCCCGTGCATCCTGGCAGCTGCAATCACTGCCATATGCAACCCATAACACAGGCCGAGATAAGGCAAATCATGCTTAAGGGCATACTCAGCAGCCCTTATCTTGCCTTCTACGCCACGACTCCCGAATCCGCCCGGCACAACCACAGCGTCTAGCTCAGATAGCATTTGATCCGGATTCTTGGCTTCGCCCAACTTCACTGCATCAATCCACTCAATGTTAATAGCCGTCTGGTTCCACCAGGCCGCCGATTTAAGCGCCTCGAAAACCGACATGTACGTATCGCTATTATCCATATACTTGGCAACTACGCCTACATTTATCTTGCGGTCATATTTTTTAGTCGCCACACCGACCATCTCTCGCCAGTCTTTAAGATTAGGCTTCTTGGTAGACAGACCTAATTTTTTTGTTATCACATCAGCGATACCACTATCTTCCAATGTCAGCGGAACCTCATAAATCGTTTTGGCATTAGGAAGTAAAACGATCGCCTCTTCTGCTACGCCAGAGAATAGGCTTAATTTCTTCTTGGCTGCTCCGTTAGCGTGAACCTCGCTCCTGCCAACCAACACGTCCGGTGATATGCCAAGGCCTCTAAGTTCGCGCACTGAGTTCTGGGCCGGTTTGGTTTTTATTTCCTGGCTGGCACTCAAAAACGGCAAATAAACCACGTGAACGTAAACACAATTCCCTCTACCGCGGCGAATACAAAACTCGCGTATAGCCTCAATAAAGCTAAGTGACTCGTAATCACCGACCGTTCCGCCAATCTCGACGATATGAACATCAAAACCCCGACCCGCCTCCTCTATGTAGTCCTGAATTGCTCCGGTCAGATGAGGTATGATTTGGACATCGTCGCCGTTATATTTGCCGGCTCTTTCGTCCTGGATGACTTTCGATAGCACCCGGCCGGCCATAAGTGAGCTGTTACGGGTCATCTCCTCATCTGTAAAACGCTCATAATGACCGAGGTCCAAATCAGTTTCAGCACCGTCTTTGGTCACGAAGCATTCACCATGCTCACGAGGGTTTAACAAACCGGCATCGACATTAAGATAAGGGTCACATTTTTGAAGATTGACCTTCAACCCTCTGGCGCGTAGGAGATTGCCAATTGAGGCGGCCGTTATACCCTTTCCTAGCCCGGAAAGCACTCCACCAGTTACAAATATGTACTTGGTTTGGCCTCTCGCCACAAAAACCTCTCTTATACTTCGCTAACCCTAATTAACAAAAATGGTAACATAAATCCGTTTAAGCTCACAACTTAATCTAATGACTATTTAAGTAATTCTCGGCGGCCGTCAGCTGATTGTCCGCCCCGCTACTAGCCGGTTGGACTACTTTATCCGGTGTAATGCCTATTTTATTGATATTTTTGCCATTCGGCCGGTACCAGGAGGCAATGGTTACTTTTAGCTGCCCGCCGTCGCTTAGATTAATTAGCTGCTGAACTACGCCCTTGCCATATGATTTGGTACCTATGACATAAGCGTCTTGATGATCGTGCAAGGCGCCGGTAGTTATTTCACTGGCCGAAGCCGATCCGCCGTTGATTAGTACCACCGTGGGTATTCCGTTCAGTATATCGCCACCTGTCGCATAGTAAGTCTGGAGAACTTGACTGCCTTTTTTCTCCTGCATGATTACCTGCCCGGGCTTTAACCACTCGCTCGTAGTCGCAACCGCTGCGGTTACCAACCCGCCCGGATCATTCCTTAGATCCAGCACGATGCCTTTGACATGATGCGACACCATGTCTTGAGCGGCTTGCTGGATTAGTGAAGCCGTATCGTTAGCAAATGTAGATATTGATATATAGCCCAGATTGCCATTTAGTATTTTGTAGGTAACGCTCGGAACGGTTATATTGGCCCGCTTGATAGAAACGTTGAACTCATTATTGCCGCGCACAATCGTTAGCGTAACCGTCGTACCGGCTTTGCCCCTAATCAGAACTACGGCCTGTTCAACTGTCATGTTGCTGGTTGATTGATTATTTATGGCTGCAATAATGTCATGCGGTTGTAGCCCGGCTTTGATGGCGGGCGAGCCCTGAAGCGGCGACATGACCTCTATTTCTCCTTGCGAATTCTGGCTTAATTCCGCCCCGATACCGCTGAATGAGTTATTCAGTTCGTTATTGAATGTCTTGGCCTCGTTGGCGGTAAAATACTCGGTATAAGGATCATTGGTGGCCTGAGCCAAGCCGTGTTTTATTCCGTTTAACAACTGAGTCTGGGTTAAGTTACCGTCGTAATTAGCCTTTAATACCTGATAGAGCTGGTTCACCGATGAATAATTAAGCTGGGCCGGCAAACCCTTACTGACGCCGCTGGTCCAACTAATATTGCCGTTGCCGTAGTTTACACCAAGCGTGAATACCGCCCAACCTATAACCAAAACAGCAACCGTGCCAAAACCCAGGCGCCACTTCTTGGGTAACTTTTTCAATTTAGCTTTCATGTTTCGGCAATAACTCAACAAGACACTACCTCCCCTAACAATTAGTTCATCTAATTCTAAAGCAATCAGTTACTAATTGGTAGTGTTTATATATATCTGTAGCCTACTTAGAGATGCTAAAAATATATGTATACTAATCCGGCATCACTAATGGTAGTTTCATAAAAATTACCATCATAATAGAGGTTATACTGATCGACGGTAATCATACCATTGCCATTAATGCTTTTTACCCACATAGCATGGCCCCAGGGATCGGATGCCCCGCCCATATATATGGCGACCGCGCCAACTTTTGGCGTATAGCCGATTGGAATATTGGCCGCTTGAGCCTCTCCTGGCCATTGGTTGGCGTTGCCGAAACCGGTCACATCTATACCGTAGTTCTTATACACCATCCAGGCGGTATAGCTAACACATTCCCGGTTGCACATTCCCCAACTGTCTAAATAAGTACAGCCGGGCACATAGTCGCTTGAGTGGGCGTAATTACAGCCCCAAGGTCCATATTGACCCTGAGCCGATGCGGGATAGGAACCGCCGCAGGTGCCGCTGTAGTCAACTTTTCCGGTGCCAACCAGTTTTCGGTTGGCTGCAATCTGCTCCGCAACCAAAGTTGCAATCTGACTGTTGTTCGAAGCGATTTGTGCGGTGTAATTGGCCTGCTGTTGTTGGTTCATGGCCAGAAGTTGATTTACCTGAGCCTGTTCCGAAGCTAGCTTTGAATTTTGTAGATTTTCAACATTCAATAAGACCGCCACTTGATTTTTATTGTTCTGAGCCTGGGCCTCAAGATTCTTGATACTTGTCAGCAAGCTTGACAGCCGATCCTGCAATTTAATATTGTCCTCTTGCTTAATAACAAAGGCGCTTAAATTCTGACTGGTAGCCAACTCTTCTATAGTTGACATCTGCCCCTGTACATACATCGTCTTCAGAGCGCTTGCCAGATAGGCTTTATTCTGGGCGATTTGCTGTTGATCCTGCTCAATCTGCTGTTCATATTCAGCCTGTTTAGCCTGATTAGCGGCAATGCTGTTTTGGATGGCATTAATTTGCGTCTGGTAGTCACTGACGGCCTGCTGGTAATTGCTGGCCTGGGACTGCAAGCCGTTAATCGCCGACTGCGCTTGTGAATTCTGGTTGTTCAGGCTGTCGATTGCCGCTTGGTAATCAACAGCCTGTGCCACCGGAGACAAACAAAAACCGAGTATTAAAACACTCAGTCCCATAGCGGCAAAAGCCGACTTGAGACGACGAGAACTAGTGTGAGGCTTTTTGTATGTTTTCATTTGCGGATTTTTGCTTTTGGTCCGTAAGCTAAATATACCACGTTTACTCAAGAAATGCACTCCTATTTTTAGAGTAATCTCGTAAAAAAACAAACAAGGCAATCCGGCAACTAAAACCGGACTGCCTTATAAGTCTAAAGACTACCTTTTACCCACTGTTTATGCTTAACCTTAAGTTAGTTTAATTGATTATCTGGTTTTGAATTTTAAATACCGTCTGGTCGCGATCAATGATGAAACGGCACCAATAACTATACCAAGCCCCAGCTCTACTAGCAACAACTCAATAAAGCGCTGGTTGAAAAACCGATTGGCATACCCGATATCCAATAATCCTAAGCTACTGGCCTGTAAAGCTCCGGCACTGGCTTGAAACGATGCATTAATAATCAGCACGGATATGGCAGCCGACAACATGCCGTAAATGATCGACTCAACAATAAACGGACCGCGAATAAACCAGGTACCGGCACCAAGCAAACGCATGATATGGATTTCGTCACGACGATTAAATATGGCCATTTGAATCGTATTGAATATAATCAGGACGCTGACGAAAGCAAAAATAGCCACCGCCACAACACCCATCTCCTGAAGCACGTTAGTAGCATGAGTTATCCGGTCGATTGCCTCTTTCTCCTGCCCGCTATAGCTAGGCGGATCGGACTGTAATTTACTAATCGCCGGCTTGGACAAGAAGTCTTTGATGGACTGGATGTTATTTAAATTAACCGGCTTTATGATGATCGTAGCCGGCAACGGATTGGACGTTTCATTGACGGCCTGAATAAGCTGTTGATTGGAAGCGTTTTCCTGCTCGTAAATTTTCAGCGCCTGGGCTTTTGACAAGTACTGGACCGATTCGACATTTGGTAATGACTTCAACTCGCCAATCAGCCGATTGGCCTGACTCTGGGTAGTGCTGTCATTTAAAAATACCGATATGTTAATTTTGCTGGTTATCTGCGATATGGTATGAGAAAACGTAAAGTTGACGATGATTGAAAACAGCACGATTGTAAGCGTTACCACCATGATCGCCATGGCCGCAATCGCCAGAGAAATATTACGCAGGAAATTAACGATGCCCGTTCGAATGATCCGCCAAAATGTGATTAAACGCCTCTTCATATTGCAGTTCTTACAGCTTGTATCCGCCGTTAGCGCGGTCACTGACTATTTTACCGTCACTAATAGTGACTACCCTTCTTTTTAGTCGGTTAACTATTTCCTGGTTATGTGTCGTTAACAGTACCGTGGTACCGAAGCGGTTAATCTTTTCGAGTACCTTTATGACATCCCAAGCGTGTTTCGGATCCAGGTTACCGGTTGGCTCGTCGGCTATCAGAATCTTGGGCTGACGCACGATTGCCCTGGCTATAGCTACGCGCTGTCTCTCGCCGCCACTTAATTCAACCGGCATCCTGTCTTCTTTACCAGTCAGATTCACGATATCTAGAACCTTTGGTACGGTATTGCGGATCTCCTTATTGCCCATTCCTACCATCTCAAGAGCATAAGCGACGTTTTCAAAAATTGTCTTGTTCGGTAATAATTTAAAATCCTGAAAAACAACCCCTATCTTTCGCCTGAGCAACGGGATTTCGCGGTCTTTTAGCTTGTCATAGTCAATGCCACCGACAATAATTTTGCCGGATGTTTGCCGCTCTTCCCTGGTTAAAAGCTTCAGCAGTGTCGTCTTGCCGGCGCCGCTCTGACCGACGACAATAACAAATTCCTTAGGCTCAACGTGCAAACTGACCCTATCTAGCGACGGCTTACTACCCCTGGAGTAAGTTTTACTTACCCGATCAAGTAAAATCATTAGCCTAATTATAGCATGCTGGATACGTGGACTAGTCGGTAGCACTACCTATATTTTGCTCAAGATAGGCCTGGATAAACTGATCGATTTCGCCCCCCAAAACAGCGTCAATATCGCTGGTTTCAAAACGCGTACGTAAATCTTTGACTTGCTTATAGGGGTGCAGGACATAGCTACGGATTTGGTTGCCCCACTCGGCCGATTGGTTAGGCCCTTTGAGATCACCAATCTGTTTTGCGTGCTGCTCAATCTGTAGCTGTGCCAAACGCGACCGCAAAACTGTCATAGCGGTCTCCTTGTTTTGTAATTGACTGCGTTCGTTTTGAATGGCCACGCTAATACCGCTTGGCAAGTGCGTTATCCGGACTGCCGAATCGGTCGTATTGACGCTCTGGCCACCGTGCCCACCACTCCTGTAGACATCGATTTTTAGATCCTTGTCATCGATTTCAACTTCGTTCGGTGAATCTATTTTTGGTGACACTTCAACTTTAGCGAAACTGGTCTGCCTTAAATTATCGGCGTTAAACGGACTTAACCTGACTAGTCGGTGGACCCCGTGTTCGCTACGCAACTTACCGTAAATAAAATCATCGCCCAAAACTTCTAAAACAATATTTTTCAGACCCGCCTCTTCACCGGGAGACTCGTCAATAACTTTGTAGCGCCAACCATTTTTGTCAAAAAAGCGACTATACATTCTGAATAACATTTGTGTCCAATCCTGAGCATCCGTGCCGCCGGCTCCAGCCGAAATATTAACTAGCGCGTCGTGGTCATCATATGGACCGGACAGCATCAATTGGCCCCTTAAACGGTTAAATTCATCCAGGGCGGAACCATAACCCCTGGCAATATCCTCGTTGAGCTGATCGTCTTTCAGTTCATTGAGTTCGTCCAGGTCTTCGATACTGGATCTTAACTCCAGCCAGGGCTCAATCCGCTTTTCTATGGTCGCGATTTGCTGCATGACTTCCGCGGCGTGATTGCTATCCTGCCAGAAATTATCTCGGGCGCTCTCTTCTTTTAAAGCGTCCCGGCGCGACTTGAGATCATCAATCTTAAGCTTTTTATAGGCTCCCAGGACGTCTTGCTTTAATTCAAGCAGCTTTTCATCCATATATACCTACTTACTATTATTGTCTGAGCTATCCCACAGCGCAGCTACTTGAGCATGTAAAGCCGATGTAAAATCTTTGCCCGGCCCACCTAATGTCCCGAAACCCCATAAACCACTAGCAAACATATTGCGCACAACGTCAATGATAGTTTCTTTCGTAACGGCCTCTATACGGGATGGAATATTGTAATAATCCTCTATTACCTCATCAAAGAAATAGCGGCTACTGTAACCGGCAGCCGTGCCGAGCGTTGAAAACGGCCGAGTGAATATTGCTTAGTTGCCTCGATATCTTTCTCGTCTATGTCGCCTGACATGAGTTTTTTAAGCTCCGCTACTATTATGTCCATGAGCGCCTGAGCATTCTTGTCAGATACTTGCGCACCAAACCACCAGTTACTAATGTCTTTGGTCTGAGATAGCCCGGAATTCATGTCATAAACCAGACCGCGCTCACGGGCCGTACCTAGAATTTTCGAATATAGCGTCTCAGTCAGCATCGTATTAACAAGATTCAGAGCATCCGTTTCGCTGTCGCTTAAGCGTCGGCTTAAAAACGTATCGATGTAGAAGTAGAGATTGTCGATTGTTTTGTTTCGTATATATATAGGCTGGGCCAGTGGACTAACTTTCTCATTTGGCAGCTTATAACGGCGCCCTGACTTAGGCAGGGCTATATTTTCAAGCGCATTTTCAATGTAGGCGCGCCGTTTTGGCGTTAAATTACCGGCAATTACAAAACGCATATTGGGAGCCGTATGGGTTCTTGCGTAGTGCGCCTTTATATCTCCGACCGTTACATTATGAATCAGTTTCAACCTTTCGGCATCGGTCTTAGCGAGCAGGCCAAGCTGCTTACGCATTTCAAGCGCCAAACGCCGAAAATGATTGTTAGACCGCGCCCTCAACTCTTCCTGCACGCTACCGTATTCAGCTTTAAAATCGTCATCCAGAAACAGCGGCTTGGCGATCGATACCAGCAAGATGTCAAAAACCCGATTCCATTCAAAATCCGCACACTCGGCTTCATAAACAATATCGTAAACGTTAGTGGAAGCGTTGGAGTAAGCGCCGTTCTTCTCCATCTCGGCATGAAAATCTCGAGCCTTAGGAAACAACTCGTTAGCGCCCAACACGACATGCTCCATCAGATGCGGAACTTCCCATTTTTCCGGTTCGACCAAAAACTCACCTGCCCGGAAATTGACGTCAAAAGTCATAACCGTCGCATTCGGCACATGCACTAAGAGCCCCTTGCCACCATTCTTCAAGGTAATTTCGGAAACCGAATGCTTCATAAACTCTTGACTAATGCTTCCTTCGCTTGGCTACGGTTTTGCGCTTACGCTCGGTTTTACGAGCTCTTTTACGACTATTGGTACTAACTACCTTTTTCGATCCACTTGAACTCGTCGTTGCAGTGCCGGACGCCTGTGCCATACTAGAGGCCAGAAAATCGTCTTCATGAAATTCTTCCTGGCCTGCCATAATCTGACCGGCATTCTCGATCGAGTCACGTGCCGCCCGTGTCAAACTGGTTTCAACCGGCTGATCAAGCTCACCGACATCTACCGGATAGGTGTTAAATAGGGTTCTGACCAACAGATGGCGCAGGTTTGACTGCATATCTTCAAAAATCGCCTGACCCTGACGCCTGTATTCCACTAGCGGATCCTGCTGCCCCACTCCCATCCAGTGGATACCTTCGCGCAAATGGTCCATATTTTCTAGATGCTGCATCCACTGATCATCAAGTATCTGCAAATAAATATCTTTTTCCAGGCGCCTCATAAAGTCAGAACCGAAGGAAGCCTCTCTTGACGCATAAAGCTCCTTGGCTTCACTGTTTAAGACTTTTTCGAATTTATCGGCGTCGGTATCGAAGAGACGATCCATGGTCGGCTCATCGAACGGAAATACCTCTTTAACCGTATCCTCAAAGTCATCCGCCAGAATATCCGGCGAACCAGCCAGGAATTTTACCTCATCCTCGATTAAAGCCTTAATCCGTTTGGATATATTATCCGCCTTCAGGATCTCGCGCCGCATAGCATAAATAGCTTTACGGTGACGGTTCATGACGTCATCATACTGGACTACGTCTTTTCGTTGGTCAAAGTTATAACCTTCAACCCTCTCCTGAGCCTTTTCAAGTGATCTGGAAATTATCCGGTTTTCGATCGGTGTATCATCGTTCGTTCCCAAGCGCGACATAATCGTACCGATTCTTTCGCCGCCGAATATACGCATAAGATCGTCTTCAGTACTGACAAAGAATTGGGTCGCACCGGGATCGCCCTGACGACCGGATCGTCCACGCAACTGATTGTCAATACGCCTGGATTCGTGTCTTTCCGAGCCAAGCACGAATAAACCGCCCAGATCCTTCACTCCTTCACCCAACACGATGTCCGTACCACGACCGGCGATGTTGGTTGCCAGTGTAACAGCACCCTTTTGACCAGCCTTAGCTATAATCGTGGCTTCCCGTTCGTTATTCTTGGCATTTAGCACCTGGTACGGGATATTAGCTTTTTTAAGCATAGTTCCCAGGCGTTCGTTACGTTCAATCGATACTGTACCAATCAGCACTGGTTGGCCTTTGGTATGCAGCATTTCAACTTCTCGGACGATGGCGCGGAATTTTGCCTCTTCGCTACGGTAAATCCGATCCGGACGGTCTTGTCGGACGATGGCGCGATTGGTCGGGATTTCTATCACATCAAGCTTATATATCTGATGAAACTCTTCGCTTTCAGTCGAAGCCGTTCCGGTCATACCGGCAAGCTTGTCGTATAGACGGAAATAGTTTTGGAAGGATATGCTGGCTAAGGTCATCGATTCTTCTTGAACTTCGACACCCTCTTTAGCCTCCAATGCCTGATGCAAACCTTCGTTATAGCGGCGCCCGGCCAACAAACGACCGGTAAACTCATCGACAATGACGACTTCGCCTTCTTTGGTAACGACATAGTCTTTGTCGCGCTTAAACAAGGCCTGAGCTCGTAAAGCCTGTTGCAAGTGATAAATTGTGCGGATATTTTCGGACGCATACAGGTTTTTAATACCCAGGGACTTCTCAAGCTTATCGACGCCCTTATCGGTCAGAATAACCTGTTTTCTCTTTTCATCCGTTTCGTAATCGACATCTTTTTTTAAAGGCCGGACTATTTTGGCGAACTGAGAATAAGCGGTTCCGCTGGTTACGCTCGGCGCACTAATAATCAACGGAGTCCTGGCTTCGTCAATCAAAATCGAGTCAACTTCGTCAACGATAGCGAAATTAAGATCACGCTGTCTGAGCTGGTCAACTTCCCTAACCATGTTGTCGCGAAGATAATCAAAACCGAATTCGTTGTTCGTGCCATAGGTTATGTCGGCCGCGTAAGCATCCTGGCGGGAACATTCACGCAAGTGTCGCATGCGCGGATCCTCATGGTCATTATTTTCAAATTTAGGATCATACAGGAAGGAGTGGTCTGCCATGATTACTCCGACGCTCATGCCCAAGAAATCATATATTTGCGCCATCCAACCGGCATCACGCTGTGCCAAATAATCGTTGACTGTAACGTTATGAACGCCCTTACCGGTCAGTGCGTTTAGATATATTGGCGCGGTGGCCACTAAAGTCTTTCCTTCGCCGGTTTTCATTTCCGCAACATTTCCTTCGTGCAAAACCATACCACCGATCAGCTGCACATCGTAGTGTCTTTGGCCGAGAGTTCGGGTTGCCGCCTCTCTGACAACAGCGAATGCGTCCGGCAAAATGTCATCGAGCGTCTCTTTAGCTAAGCGCTTTTTCAAAACTTCGGTTTGCGCCTTTAATTCATGATCGCTCATGGCACTATATTTGTCTGCCAGCTGGTTAATAACAGCAACCCGCTTTTTCAAGCGCTTAACTGTTTTAGCTTGATGATCACCTGGTATTTTTTTAAGAACAATGATCATAATCCGCTTTCTATTACCCCTTGCATACCGGAATCTACAGTCCCGAAAACTAATCTTAAACAATTATACCTGAGAGCTAAATAAAATCGATAGTTTTAGTTATTCTGGCTTTCAAATCTAAC
>JAJYKI010000104.1 GCA_021788675.1 bacterium
CAATAAGTCCGCCGGTCAGCCAATACAAACTCAGGGCAGCCGGTAGATTGACTGTTACCAAAAAGATCATGACCGGGAGTAGGAATCGGGTACTGCGGGCAACTGAAGCGTTAATTTCCGACTGATCGGCTTTATCGCCTGAACCGGCTTCCTTAAGTATCGTCCGTAGGCTCTTAGAGTCCTTTTGAGCCGGCATGAGCTGTTTACTTTGATAATATTGGGCAATGGCCGATGCCAGCACAATAATCATGGCTGGCCAGTATATGCCGCCTTTTCCACCAGCTGCAGACTGGTTAAGGTTTACGATACCAAATAGTGTATTGTCGAAAAGGTTAATATTATGAGCGATGGCCTGCATCCAAGATAGGTTATGGATAAATGGATATGACAGGGTGATGATCGAGTGTGGGTCGGAGGCAACTTGTCTTAGTGCGTCGTATAAACCGATTAAAACAATAAATTGGGGTATGAGGACGACGATTGAACCAACCGGATTAACCCCCTTCTCTTTGTATAGTTCCATGAGTAGAGCTGATTCTTTTTGTTTGTTACCACCAGCTTCCTTTTTGACTCGTTTTATTTCTGGTTGCAAATCACGCATGATTTTAGCTTGGCGCAGCTGTTTTTTAACCAGTGGCCAGAGAATCAAACGAATAACCAACGTAAACAGGATTATGGCCAAACCAAAGTTATGTCCGGGTATAACGGCGTAGATTCCAACTAACAGATTAAATAGTGGTCTGACTATAAAAGTAGTAAACATATGTCTTGTTTTTACCTATTATTACTCTGTAATCACTATACCAGACGGCGCGAAAATAGTTTACGCTGATCGGCTATGTTTTTTTAGTTCAAACTTAGGGTTTTAGTACTAGCTCTCAGAATCGACAACGTCAGCCCGTTTTAGTAAGTCTATGATTAGGTCTTGTAGCTGCTGGTGAGTTAGATTTACCACCTCAACGTCATGAATCGTAAACACCAGATCGTAACTAGACGAGATTTGGTCACTTGTGCGTCGAACTATGTCATATATGCGGCGCCTGATCCGGTTCCTTACAACAGCGGACTTGCTGATCTTACGGCTCACCACAACCGCTGTACGGAACTGCTTACGCTTAGAGTTGACACTGTATTTTAAAGACAGTTTGGGATCTCTGAGTGTTTTACCGTTACGATACACCCAGTTCAGACTATTGTATCCATGGAATCGATTACTTTTTGTAATCATACTTAATGCAGCACCGCTTTCATGGTCATATTGTACCTAATATTCAGCTGTTTGGTTTTAGGCGGAGAGTTTGTCCCGGCCTTTTTGGCGACGAGAAGCTAGTATATTCCTACCGCCCCGGCTAGTCATTCGCTTTAAAAAGCCATGCACTTTAGCACGTTGGCGTTTCTTAGGCTGAAATGTTCGCTTTGGCATAATATCCTTAGATTTTAGTTAAATTAACAATGTTTAACCCACTAATGTTATCAAGTTTTCCACTCTTCGACAAACTTAATCCACAAATTTATAGATGTAAAAATTATATGTGCATAACCGTACCTCAGTTTAGTAAAATAACTTACATAGTCTTGTCTTTTTTATTTAGGGTGTGGAAAAATGACAAGATTGGGTCTAAACTTAAGCTCACAAATAGAGAGAACAGAGAGTTTAAAACCTATGAGCAGTCCTTTGTGGCAGGCAGTGTTGGGGGAAATTGAATTAACAGTTTCCAGGGGTAACTACATCACCTGGTTTAAAAACACCCAGCTAGTTAACCAGACCGATGATCTGGTAGTGATTGGTGTGCCTAATATATTTATAAAACAGCAACTTGAGAAAAAGTTTAATGATGTTTTCGTTAATACCCTCAAAAAAAACGGTGTTGAACCAAAAACGATTGAATATAAGATAGTCTTGTCTTCTTCCCGTAAAGAGGTGATTGATGAGCCGATCCTGGTTCAGGCAATCCATCAGGCCCAAAAAATAGACACAACGATCAAAAGCTCAATCTCTCATTCCTACCGCCAGGGTTTAAATGAGCGCTATACTTTTGACAACTTTATTGTTGGCTCAGCTAATGAGCTGGCTTTTGCCGCCTGCCAATCCATTGCTGCCAATCCTGGCTTTAAATACAACCCCTTGTTGTTATATGGGGGTGTGGGTATAGGCAAGACACACCTAATACAGGCTGTTGGTAATGCCGTCTTAACAAACAATCCCGATGCTAAGGTGTTATACATAACCACCGAGCAGTTTGTTCAGGAGTTTGTTGAGTCGCTTAGATACCGTAAAACTACTGATTTTGCCAACCACTACCGGTCAGCTGACGTTTTAATTGTTGACGATATTCAGTTCATTGCTGGAAAGGAAAAAATTCAGGAGGAGTTCTTTCATACCTTTAATGCGCTATACCAGGCAAACAAACAGATTATTATAAGTTCTGATCGTTTACCTAAAGAAATTCCAACACTTGAGGAACGCCTGCAAAGCCGTTTTGCTTGGGGAATGAGTATAGATATGCAAAACCCGGACTTTGAAACCAGGTGCGCTATTGTTAAAACCAAGTCTCTTTATAACAATGTTGATCTTCCTAATGATGTTATAGATTTTTTAGCTACCAACATACAAACTAACGTGCGTGAATTAGAGGGAGCC
>JAJYKI010000105.1 GCA_021788675.1 bacterium
CCGCGAACAATACGAACCGGATGATGCGACCATTAATCGCATCAAGAGTGCCTTCAAGATTAACGGCGACAACGATTTTCAACAAATCAACCGCCTAGAAGGTCAAGCCTTCAAAGACGGTGTCGGCGGCGGAAATAACGATATGGCCGTCAAGGAATTGGGCAGTTCGGACAAAACCATTATCAAACTTTTCAAAGCGCATCAGGACGGCTGCAACAGCTGTAATCATACCGGATACAAAGGCAGGATCGGCATCTATGAAGTGATGGACAATACGGAAGAAATCCAGAAGGCCATTGTAGGCAATACGACCAGTGAACATCTAGAGGATCTAGCCATACAGGGCGGCATGATAACCATGCGCACGGACGGTTTCATCAAATCTCTAAGAGGCCAAACTACTATAGAGGAAGTTATAAGGGTAACCACCAACCGGTAAGCTTATGCCAGACTATAACTACACAGCCCACGATCAAAACGGTCAAATCACTCAGGGATCAATTAATGCGCACGATAAAAATGCGGCTATCTCTTCGCTAAGATCAAGAAATTTGAGCCCGATATTGATTGAAGAAAGTAAAACCAATAAGGGCATGAATATAGAGATCGGCTTTTTAACATCCAAAAAAGCCAAACCGAAAGATCTAGTTATTTTTACCAGGCAGCTATCCACCATGGTAAGTGCCGGCGTACCACTGGTTCGCTCACTGAACCTACTGAGAGAACAGACGGAATCAGAAGCTCTTAAAAAGGCTTTAGCGGCAATAACCGGCGACGTTCAGGGCGGCACCAGCTTAAGTGACGCAATCGCTAAACACCCGCAAATATTTTCGTCGATTTTCGTCAACATGGTAAGAGCCGGGGAAACCGGCGGTATTCTGGACAAGGTACTGGACCGCCTAGCTTACCAGCAGGAAAAAGACGCGGCTTTAAGGGGCAAAATTCACGGCGCCCTAGTTTATCCGGGCGTCATATTCGGCGTGACCATGATCGCCTTCTTTGTACTGATGACCTTTATCGTTCCGAAAATCGGCGCCATCTTAACCTCTCTCAGCAACGGCAAAGCCCAGCTACCCATCTATACCCGGGCGCTGTTGGCAATATCCCATACCATGCGTCAGCCATGGTTTCTTGTCCTGCTAGTCGTTGGACTACCTACCGCCATAATTCTATTTAAGCGTTACATCAAAACTCCTCAGGGCCGCTACCGCTGGCATGCTTTGCTATTAAGACTGCCGGCTGTAAAAGGCATTATTTCAAAAACTGCGATTGCGCGTTTTGCAAGAACATTTGCCTCCTTAATGAGTGCTGGCGTGTCAATTGTTGACTCCATCAATACTACAGCCGGCGCTATTGGCAACGCCGTCATCGAAAAAGAACTGCTTGATTGCTCGAAAGCCGTGCAAGCCGGCAGCCCTTTTTCAACCCAGCTGCAAAAAAGTAAACACTTCCCCGCCATTGTCGTTCAAATGCTAGCTGTCGGCGAAGAAACCGGCCAAACCGATGAAATTATTCTCAAAGTCGCCGATTTCTATGAAACAGAAGTCGATACCGCCGTCGCCTCCATATCTTCAATTATTGAGCCGGTCATGATTGTTTTGCTGGGTGGCATGGTCGGCATAATCGCTCTAAGCGTGTTCGGTCCTATCACCCAGCTTTCCACAAGCGCCCAGTAAAGCATTAGCAAAATGTTGACAAGAGTATAAGCATAATCGATAATGACTGTAGCCAGATGTTATATATAAAATTAATCTGCAATTAACAAAGAAATAGAAAGGGTGGGCATTAATTCAATGACCAAGAAATTAAATTCGAAGGGCTTTACGCTAATCGAGCTGTTGATCGTTATCATAATCATCGGTATTTTGGCGGCAATCGCATTCGTAGCCTATAGTGGCGCAACCAATAAGGCACATCAAGCAGCAGCACAGTCAACGCTAGCTGAAGTCAAGAACAAGTTAGCCGAATACTACGCTACCAACAGCAGCTATCCGGCAGCTGGCGCAAGTGGCGCAACTACAACCAACATAGATAACTGGCTGGCAAGCAGTGCCGGTGGCAACAACACCACTATGAGCACGACCTTTACAGACGGTAACGGCTACCAGTATTCAGTCACCCCATCGGGTTGTGGCGATACTGTAGCTAGTGGCGGCGCAATCACTGCCGGTACGACCGCCTGCACCGGTTTTTCTCTAACAGCAACGACTACAGCAGCACCTAACGGCGCAATCACTGTAACAAACTAGTAAGTTAACCGGGTAAACAATAAAACCGCTTGGGCTAATAGCTTAAGCGGTTTTATAATTGTAAGCTAGATGGTCAACAAAAAAGCAAACAGTAACAGAAAGCGGCAAGAATCAGGCTTCACCCTAATTGAAATTCTTATTACCATAATCGTTCTCGGTCTGGTCATAACCAGCCTGGCCGACATGTACTATGTAGTTCAGACGACCGAAGCTAAAAGCTTAGCTTACGACTCGGCGGTTAGAGCCGCGCGCACTGAAATCGAAGACTTGAGGAATAATGGCTACGACACTCTGACCGCCGGAAGCACCATAACCTTTACGCCGACCATACCCTCAAACTTACCCATAACGGCCACCGGGAGCGTAGTCATAAGTGAGCCGATGTACG
>JAJYKI010000106.1 GCA_021788675.1 bacterium
GTCAACATGTTCGGCCGGGAAACGCCTGTCGAGCTGGACAGCCTGCAGGTCAAACGAGTTTAGTAAATTAAGACCGTCAGCTTGCTTAAAACCCCTTGTTTTGCTAATATGTTAATCTGTTACGCAACTCTAGGGTTCGACTCACAGCTTCAAACAAAGTGAGCGCCAATTAATACTTTTAGGAGACAGACATGGCAGACAAAGCCGTCAAAGCTAATCTTAAGATGAAAATCAAGGCCGGACAGGCCAGCCCCGCACCGCCGGTAGGTAGTACACTGGGTCAATACGGCGTCAATATGATGGACTTCATTAACCCGTTCAACGAACAAACAAAAGACATGATGGGCGCCCAATTAACAGTCCACATCACAATCTACGAAGACCGTACCATGGACTTTCGCGTAGTCAGCACGCCGACAGACGACCGTATCCGAGCCGCCCTTAAAATCGACAAAGGATCCGGACGTCCGAACAGCGAAAAGATAGCTAAGAAATTATCGCAAGCCGATTTAACCAAGATAGCCGAAGATAAAGCTAAAGATATGAACACCGATGACATTGACGCCGTCAAGAAGATGGTAGCCGGAACTGCCCGCAGTATGGGCGTAGAAGTAGAGAGCTAATAAATTAATGTGGGAGGCACGCCCAAAGAAACGGCCGCTAGCACCACAAAAAGGAGAGCCAGATGGCAAAAGCCGAATCCGAAGTCAATAAACCAGAAGTCGCTGAAGACGAACCTAAAACCGTAGCTGCCGCTAAAGCCGGCAAGCGTAGCGCTAAATCCCTTAAGGAAACCGAAGCCAAATTAGCCAAAGAAGAACGCAAAACCCATAAGGACAGCTCCGAAGCCAGCCAAGAGCCCGCTAAGACGGCCGTTAAACCACCCAGAAGCCGCTTAGAAAGGCGTTCAAAGAAGTACAGCGCAAAATATGCGCTGATTGATAAAACTAAGCGCTATACGCTCGATGAAGCCGTCGATCTAATCGGCAAAACCAGTCCGGTTAAATTTGATGCCACCGTTGAATTACATATCCGTTTGAATGTCGACCCAAGACAAGCTGACCAGAATATTCGTGACAGCGTACTATTGCCGGCCGGAACCGGCAAAGTGGTCCGGGTAGCAGCTTTTGTCGATGCCGACAATGAAGCGGCCGCCAAGGCTGCCGGAGCCGACTTAATTGGTGAAGATAAAATTATAAAAGTTTTGGAATCCGGTAATTTAAGTTTTGATGTCCTCATCGCTACACCGTCACAAATGCCCAAGCTAGGAAAATACGCCCGCCTGCTCGGTCCGCGCGGACTTATGCCTAACCCAAAGAGCGGCACCGTCACGACAGACGTTAATAAAGCCGTCAGCGAGGCCAAGGCCGGTAAGGTTGAATATCGCGTCGATAGCACCGGAATAGTCCACATCGGCATCGGTAAAGTCAGTTTCAAGCCTAACCAGCTTAAAGACAACCTGGAAGCAGTTTTAGCCAGCATTCAGAATAACAAACCGGCCAGCATTAAAAGCACGTATATATTAAGCAGCTATCTGACCTCTTCAATGGGCCCGTCGCTTAGTATCAGCTTGTAAAAGTCTAGTCTTAACTTTCATTGCCGCCAACAAAGCGTTGAGCGTACGGCTAAAGCCAGCCACGCCGCCTTTATAGGCTACAAACCGGTCACTCCAGACCGGCTCGTATTTGTCCTTGAAACGATGCAAACCGCTGAATGAATAGATCCGGTCCCCGTTTATATAAGCGAACCTGAGCACTCTACCGATCAGGCGGTTGTCTTCATCGGCCTCATCCAGTCCAACCAGGGGACACAAACCAAGATTAAACTTAGTGTAGCCTTCTTCCTTGAGCTGGTGGAGCAATTCGTAAAGCATAAAATCGTTAATGTTGGGTGGGGCGTCTTTGGTATTGCGCAGCATGTCATAGGTCAGTTCGTGATGCGCAAAAGATGTCGACGGCACCAGATTCATAAACGACTGGATGGTTTTAGCAGCATCTCTTACTACAACGATACGACATTGCTGAACGTACTCATCGCTGTAATAACCCATCACGAAACCGCGTTCCGTCCGGCCGGGCTTGTCCAGCCACTGCATAGAGATGTCTCTTAATCTGTCAACCACCGCCTGATGATGCGGCGGATCAAGTACTTCAACACTGAAATTCTCCCGGTTAAAACGGTTCCGGATATTGCGAAAATATTTATTATTGGCAGTTTCGCTAACAAATTTACTGAGCGATACAACCGCCTCCTGACCAATCAACTGCATCTGAAAACCGTTATCACGATAAAAATCGGCAAAGCGAGCCTCAATATGGACAAGTGCCGGTTGCCAGTCGTTGGACCAGCACATTTCGCTAAATTCACGAATCAGACGACTGTAAGCGGCTTTATCCCCGACCGGGTCCGCCAGGATAAGGGCTACGCCGTGACGGACATGATATGCTAGTCCGGCCGTATTACCACTATCAAAAAAATAGTGCTTATCATGCGGCCAGAGCTTAAAAAAGTCTTCGCTGGGCGCGCCGTAC
>JAJYKI010000107.1 GCA_021788675.1 bacterium
ATTGTGTAGCTTAGAGATATTCCTATGTCAGAACCGTCACCTAACAGTCTTTGGAACTGAGATTGGTCTTCCGGGGTGGTGATAATAAGGATTTCTCTAATCCCAGCCATCATTAAAGTGCTTAACGGGTAATAGATCATCGGCTTATCGTATATAGGAATAAGCTGCTTAGATATACCCCTGGTTATGGGGTATAGTCTTGTGCCGCTTCCACCTGCTAAAATAATCCCTTTCATATCTCTCCTACATCTTATAACGTTACATGCTATCTGCCCACGCTTCTGTACTTCTCTTCAGTATATTTTTTTTGCGGTTCCCACCACGATTTGTTATTCCTGTACCATTCAATCGTATCTTTAAGGCCGCTGTTAAATTCCGTGTACTTAGGATGCCATCCTAATTCCTTAACCAGTTTAGATGCATCTATTGCATAGCGTAAATCGTGACCGGGGCGGTCATTAACGTGCTCATAATTGCTTGGATCTTTGCCCATTAGCTCTAAGATAAGTTCAACAACTTGTTTGTTGCTTCTTTCGCCGCTAGCGCCGATAAGATAGGTTTCACCAATTACTCCCTTTTCTAGAATGGCCAACACGCCTGAGCTGTGATCCTCTGTATGAATCCAGTCTCTTACGTTTAGACCATTGCCATATAGTTTAGGCTTTCGTCCTTCGATTATTTCAGTTATTTGGCGGGGAATAAACTTTTCTACATGCTGGAAAGGGCCATAGTTATTCGAACAGTTAGAAATAGTCGCTTTAACCCCAAAACTTCTAACCCAGGCTCTTACTAGATGGTCAGAACCGGCTTTAGAGCTGGAGTAGGGACTTGATGGATTGTACGGAGTCTCTGGAGTAAATTTTGCCGGATCGTCTAACTCAAGATCACCATAGACTTCATCAGTGGAGATATGATGCAGTCTCTTGTCATATTTTCGTACTGCCTCAAGAACTCTAAAGGTACCAACTAGGTTAGTGTTAATAAAGGGCCACGGTGAAACCAGGGAATTATCGTTATGGCTTTCCGCGGCAAAGTGTACTACTGCGTCACAAGAGCTAACTGCATCATTAATTGCATTTTCGTCACAAATATCTGCATGAGTAAAGGTGAAACGGTTTTTGTCTAATCCTTCGAGGTTGGCCATGTTTCCCGCATAAGAAAGTGCGTCAAAGACATCAATATGCCAATCGGCCCTTTCTCTGAGCACATATCTAACGAAGTTTGAGCCAATAAAACCAGCGCCTCCGGTAACTAGAAGTTTCATGCAGTATAAATTATATCAATATATTGGTAACATCTTTAAATGATAGTAGTAATTATTGCTGGCGGATCGGGTACCAGATTGTGGCCATTGTCTGTCCCAGATTACCCCAAACATCTTCTTAAGGTAGGCGATGACTCAAAAACGATACTGCAAAACTCATATAACCGGGCCACTAAATTAGGCAAAACCTATGTCATTACCGAACAAAGCCATTCACTAGAAGTTCAAAAACAACTAGTCGGACTTAATAAAGAGCAAATTATTGTTGAACCGGCACGTAAGGGAACGGCGAATTGTATTATTGCGGCTTTAGCCAAAATAGAGCTAGTAGAACCAAACGAACCGATAGCTTTCATCCACGCCGATCACTATATAAGAGACGAAGAAAGCTTTAGCTATAGCTTTCATCAGGCTGAACAAGTGGCACTTAACAGCGAGGGCATCGTATTAATGGGTATTGAGCCGTCATATCCAGCAACTGGATTTGGGTATATAAAGAAGCAGGACCGAGTAAAAGGTGTGCCTATGACCTACACGGTAAACTCTTTTAAAGAAAAACCCGACCTTAAGCTAGCTAAATCATATCTTAGAAGCGGTCAATATCTATGGAATTGCGGCTATTTTATTGCCACTAAAGCTGCCTTTGAGACATCGATGAAAAAATATGCACCTAATCTCTTTAAGAGCTATAACCGACTAAAGAGCTCTAACGATCGGTTTGATAAGGTCTATGGCAATCTACAAGCCGAAGCGATTGATTATGCCCTAATTGAAAAGACCCCTAACCTTAAGGTGGTGCAAGCCAGTTTTGATTGGCTGGATATTGGTTCTTTTGCCGATTTATACAGCGTAGTAGATAAAGATGAGCAGGGAAACTATATTAAGGGGAGGGTAAGCTTAAATAGCGTTACAAACTGTTTTATTGAGAATACCAGCGATAAACCCTTAGCCGTACTGGGACTAGATAACTGTATTGTAGTTTCAACAGACAGTGGCACGCTTGTTGCTAGAAAAGATATGTCGCAAGCGGTTGGCGATATAGCAAAGACGCTAATATAGCTGCTGCTACTCGTTAATTAGATCAATAACTTCATTTACAAGTGAACCAAGTGATTTTTTGTCTTTGGCCTCGGCATTTAGGCGCATCACCGGTTCAGTATTGCTTGCTCTTAGATTAAACCAAAAGTCCGGACCATTAACTGTTAAACCGTCCAATCTGTCTTGCTCTAGGCTGCTGAATCTTTCAGCTAATTTCTTAAAC
>JAJYKI010000009.1 GCA_021788675.1 bacterium
CCGGCAACGTTTTCGGCCCCGGCAAAACAGACAATTAGTATAAAAGCTTTTAGATTGATCCGACATAAGGAGCGACAAACCCCTTAGCAACGTTAATCGGTATGGCAAAACCCAAGTTTTGACCCTGGGATGACGTGGCCGTATTAATCCCTATAACCAATCCGCTGGCCGCATCTATCAACGGGCCGCCGGAATTACCGGGATTAATCGCCGCATCAGTCTGGAAGAGACCGCTAAGCGACTCGCTGCCGGATGCGCTTGAGCTGTCCGCCGCCGTAATTGAACGGTTGACGGCAGATATTATGCCGTTGGTAACCGTGTTCTGGAATTGGCCAAGAGCATTACCGATAGCAATCACGCTGTTGCCGGCCACTATGCTACTCGAGTCGCCAATCTTAACCGTAGTCAGACCGGTGGCATTAATCTTAAGCAAAGCCAGGTCAGCACCGGGATCGGACGCGACAATCGTAGCCGGATACTGTTTCTGATTAGTCAGCGTAACTGTAAGGTTCTGCGAACCCTGTGGTGCCACATGGTTATTGGTTAATATGTAACCATTGGATGTCAAAATCATGCCGGTACCGGCACCTTCCTGGGTCAAAGGTCCGCCAAAAAAGCTATAAGTCGTACTGGTCGAAGTAATGGCTACGATGGCCGGAGAATATTGTTTGACCAGCTCAGGTATAGTTAAACCGGAACTATTGGTAGCAACGACTATTTTAGGTGAAGTACCTTGACTCTCAATAACAGTACCGCCATAAGGATGCCCGAAATCGTACCAGTAAGCGCCGGCTGCGCCGCCGCCTATACCTATTGCCAGAACAATCAAACCGGTAATCAAACGTCTAAGTGCTTTCATTAATGTCCAACTTACCCTCTAAGAATTAGAATAACCTTAAATTTTTACAACTGTTTTATACAATAACCGGCCTTAACTATCCGGCCTGACGGATATATAATAGCAGGTAGGCAAGCATACTCCGGTCACTGCTAGTCTTTAATACGATACAAATCTTAAGCATTACCCGGGCAAGGGCGGTTACAGCCTTACGAACCGGGCGCTCCAAGTTCAGCCTTGATGCGGATTAGATAGACTTTAACGGGCCCGTCCAACTATCTTCTCGCGGCATAATAGAAGGCCTTTAATTACAAACCAGTTTAATCAACCCGGGCCCGGGCCTTAAATAAATAGGCTTTAGTTATTTGTCCGCATATCCGGACTGGGAGCAAACTATGCGCGAGACTATTAATGAAGAAGTTGGCGTAGTCATGTACTACAATGCCAGCAAGCGCCTGGCCGCGCCACATCTTATTCACTGGCAAAACAAAGATTATAAAGTCGGCAAGATCGGTTATCATCATACGGTCAGGGAGGGCGCGACTCTGCATCACGTCTTCGAACTAGTCGATACCGACCAGACACTATGGTTCAGACTTAACCTGGACACGTCCAATCTGCACTGGAAACTGGAAAAAATCAGCGACGGATTACCGGGGTAGGCAATAGCCATGAAGCTTGAGCTGAACTATAACCGCCCTCTGGTCATGCACGTGGACCTCAACTCGTGTTTTGCCATGATCGAACAACAAGCCAATCCACTGCTGCGTAACCGGCCGGTCGGCGTCGCGGCTTACGATACGCCTAAAGGTATTATCCTGGCCGCCAGCTATGACGCGAAAGCCAAAGGCATCAAGGTTGGCGTAAGTGTCAGGGAAGCCCGCCTAATGTGTCCGGGCATAGTCATCATGACACCGGATCCGGACAAGTACTTTGACGCTCACCGCCGGTTTAGGCACGTCCTGGAACGCTATACCAGCGAGGTGACCCCTAAAAGCGTCGATGAATTCGTGATAGATTTTTCCGGCTCTCCAGCCATAAGGGAAGGCCTGGCGCTGGAAGAAGTCGGGCGGCGGATCAAGCAAGACATAAAAGACAGCCTGGGCGAGTATGTCACCGTTAATGTCGGCATTGGCCCGAACCGCTTTCTCGCCAAGCTGGCCGCCGGACTACACAAGCCCGACGGCATGGACACGATTGACGCCGCCAATCTAAGAAACATCTATGCCGGCTTAGAGCTGATGGACTTGCCAGGCATCAACCGCCGCTATAACGCCCGCCTAAATTTGGCCGGCATCTACACTCCCTTAGACTTTCTTGACGCTCCACTCCATAAACTAAAGGGCGAGGTATTTAAAAGCATTAACGGCTTCTACTGGTACCTAAGACTCAGAGGACATGAAATTGACGCCGTTAAATTTGGCCGCAAAAGCTTCGGTCAGCAGTATGCCATAGGGCAAAAAACTACCGATCGCAACGAACTGTCCAGACTGTTAATGAAACTGTGCGAAAAGGCCGGCCGCCGTCTACGTCAAGCCGACTATCAGGCGCAAGGCATCTATTTCTGGCTAACGTATGAGAATCGCGCCTATTGGGCCAAGCGGCGAACCTTACCGGCCGCCGTCTACTCCACACAGGACATCTTTCGCCAGGCTTACAGTCTACTCATGGAGGCTCCCATGCCGGCCCGGGCTACCAACATAGGTGTCACTGTGTTTGGGCTCACTCCACTGAACCCAAGACAACTTGGCTTATTCGACGACACCCGGCTGGACACCCACTCACTAGCTTTTGCCGCCGATCAAATCAATGACCGCTACGGCGAATTCACCCTAGTGCCAGCCTTGATGGCCAACATGCAGGATATAATTGTTAAGCGGGTAGCCTTCGGGCAACTTGAAGCCAGATAAAATAAACTGAAGCTAAGTTCTGCTAAGCTATATGGACAGGAGGAAGCAATATATGAAAACACGCAAACTAGGCGAACTTGAAGTCAGCATGATTGGTTTGGGCTGCATGGGCATGAGCGACTTTTATGGCCAGGCCGATGACGCCGAAGCTATTAAAACCATCCATTACGCCTTGGATCATGGTATTAATTTTCTGGATACGGCAGATATGTACGGTCCGTTCACTAACGAAAAGCTGGTCGGCAAAGCCATTAAAGACCGCCGCGATCAAGTTATTCTAGCGACCAAGTTCGGTAACGTCAGGAGCGAAGACGGAAAGTTTTTGGGTATTAACGGTCAGCCGGCATACGTCAAGCAAGCCGTCGAGGCCAGCCTTAAGCGGTTAGGCGTAGACTATATCGACTTATACTACCAGCACCGCGTCGACAAAGACACCCCTATAGAGGAAACGGTTACCGCCATGGCGGAACTGGTGAAAGAGGGCAAGGTACGCTACATAGGCCTGAGCGAGGCAGCACCGGCAACTATCCGACGTGCCGCTAAAATTCACCCCATTAGCGCGCTACAAACCGAATACAGCCTTTGGTCGCGCGACCCGGAAGAGGAAACTTTCGCAACTATCCGGGAACTCAATACCGGCTTCGTCGCCTATAGTCCGCTCGGTCGGGGCTTTTTAACCGGACGCTTTAAATCCCCTGATGACATCCCGGAAAATGACTTCAGGCGTTTCCACCCCCGGTTCCAGGGAGATAATTTCTATGCCAATCTCAAACTGGTTGACGTAGTTAAACAAATCGCCGCAGGGAAAGGCGTTAAGCCCGGCCAGATCGCCTTAGCCTGGGTACTACAGCAGGGGCAAGATATCGTCCCCATTCCGGGTACGACCAAAATCGAACACCTGAAAGAGAACATCGACGCTCTAGATGTAGTCCTCAGCATGGACGAACTGAAGCAGCTTGACGATGCCGCTCCAATCGGCGCTACGGCCGGCCTGCGCTACGGCGACATGTCAACCGTCAACCGCTAAAACAATTTGTATAAATACTAACTATTGGGTTATAAATGGAGGCCTATGGATAAAACACGTGTATTTGAAGAATTAAAACCTAAGGTTGTTTTGGGCGTCGCCGCCCATCCTGACGACCTCGACTTCAGCTCATCGGCTACAATGGCTAAATTCGCCGCCGACGGGGCTAAAGTATACTATCTGCTCCTAACTGACGGCAGTAAAGGGTCGGATGACCGCTCAGTAACGTCGGAAGAACTGGTTGAAATCCGTCACAATGAACAGCGCGCGGCACTAAAGGCCATTGGCGGCCAAGAAGTAACCTTTCTGGATTATCCGGACGCCTATCTTGAAGTAACGATGGAGCTTAAAAAACAGATAGCCGCCGAAATCAGAAAACGTAAGCCCGATGTAGTTGTGACTATGGACCCGACCCTGGTCTACTCAATTGAGCGAGGCTTCATCAATCACTCGGACCACCGTGCGGCCGGGCAGGCTACGATCGATGCCGTTTTCCCGATCGCCCGCGACCACCTGACTTTTCCCGAACTCTATGAAAGCGGCCTGGAACCCCACAAAGTAAAGACTCTGCTTTTAACTAACTTTGACAACCCGACTTACTTCGTTGACGTCAGTCAAACCATGGACAAGAAGTTTGCGGCTTTAAGGGAACATGCCAGCCAGATTAAAGACATGGGCATGGTGGAAGACCGCTTTAGCGCTATGGCCAAAAAAATAGGCGAACGCGCCGGTTACACTTACGCCGAGGGCTTCATCCGACTGGATTTACCACTTTAGGCTTGCATTTGCTTAACAATTATGCAAAGATAATGCCACTCTAGAAGAAGCTGCTAGTGAATCTTTTTAGAGAATTTCTAGGATAAGTATTAACATAATGATTTCGGTAATTGAGGGGCAGCTAAGCGGCCATCGGTGCGACTTACCTCAGAGCGAAGGAAGAGGTAAGTAAGTTAGTTATGGCAAATAAACTATTTGTCGGATCCCTGGCTTGGTCGGCTACAGATGACGACCTGGCAAACTTTTTCGGTGCAGCCGGTAATGTGCTGTCCGCTAAGGTCATTGTTGACCGCGAGACCAATCGCAGCAAAGGCTTTGGTTTCGTGGAAATGAGCTCCGACGAGGAAGCCAAAACTGCTATCGACACACTGAACGGCAAGGAATTGAACGGCCGCGCAGTAACAGTTAGCGAAGCCCGGCCACAAGCGCCGCGCGACTAATCGGCTTTAAACCGATAACACAAACGACCCGTAACTTAATCAGCGGGTCGTTTTTAATTAGCCTAATTCTCAGCAATGGGGCTATAGTAGTAATAGCCTATGCAAATATACAAAATCGGCGTTCCGGATATAGCCATAGCTCCACTTGTCAGTCAGCTGAAGAGCTCGCTGGCTGTCGGCCCGACCCTATGGATAATATCCGGCGGCAGCAACATACCGCTTTCAGTCGAAGCGATGAAGCGCATAGATTACGATCTGTCATCTAATCTAACTGTCGCCTTAGCCGATGAACGCTTCGGAGATTACGGTCATCCGGACTCCAATTGGACACAACTTAAAGTCGCCGGCTTCGACCCCAAGCACGCCAAGACGATTGAAGTTTTAAGCGCAGACAATCCCGGTCTGGAAGCAACGCTTAGCCAATACTCTAACGCCATAAGTATGGCTTTTTATGAGAACGAGCGCAGCGTTGGCCAGTTCGGGATGGGAGCCGACGGTCATATCGCCGGCATCCTGCCGGGATCAGTAGCCAGCAATGAAACCGGCGAACTGGTAGTCGGCTACCAAAGCCAGCCGTTTACGCGCATAACCTTGACTTTTGAAGCCATCAGACATATAAACGTTGCATTTCTTATTGCCGGTGGCGCCACCAAACGCGATCAGCTCATTAAGCTAACCTCACAAGACATACCTTTAAGCCAACAGCCGGCACAGATCATTAAACAAATTGCTGAGTCATACATATATAATGACCAAATAGAAGGAGGGAAACAATGAAAATAGCAATCCACGGACTAGGTCGCATGGGCATGCAGATTGCCCACAAGTTGGTTGATGACCAGCACGATGTCATCGCCTTTAATCGCTCGCTGGATAAGGTCGACCAAGCCGTCGGCTTTGGCGCGATCCGCGCGGAAACAAAAGAAGCGGTCGTTAAGGAGTTTAACGGCGAGCCGGCGGTTGTCTGGATCATGCTTCCGGCAGACATCGTCGACCAACAAGTCGATGAATGGTTTCAGGTCCTACCAGCCGGCAGCATTATAATCGACGGCGGCAATTCCGACTATCGTCTGACCAAGCAGCTGGCCGCCCGGATTGAAGAACACGGCCTGAAGCTGGTCGACGTCGGTACCAGCGGCGGCGTCTGGGGCTACCAAAACGGATTCTCCATGATGAGTGGAGCTAATGATCGAACGGCTTTTGAGACGGTAGAACCGGCCCTTAAAACCCTGGCCCAACCGGAAGGCGGCTATGCCTACTTCGGACCAAACGGCAGCGGTCATTTCGTCAAAATGGTGCACAACGCTATCGAGTACGGCATGATGGAAAGCTTAGCTGAAGGCTACCGCGTACTAAGGGAAGGACCGTACGAAAATCTTGACCTGGCAGCCGCCGGAGAAGTCTGGCAGCACCGCAGTGTCATAACTTCTTGGCTCAATGAATTGTGCCGCGACTCCCTCAAGGAGAATCCCACACTTGAAGGCATTAACGGCTACGTCGCCGAAAACGGCGAGGCTCGATGGACACTGGAAACCGCCAACCAGATGAACATACCGATGCCAGCCATACAAGCGGCTATGGATGTGAGGATAGCCTCCCAAAAAGGTGAAGTCAGCTTTGCCACGCAACTACTGGCAGCTATGCGCAATAAATTCGGCGGACATGCCCTGAATAAGGACGATTAATAATGCCCGCGAGCGATAATACGCCCAGCTTACAGCCATCAATTTTGGTAATTTTCGGTATTACCGGAGATTTGTCGCGCCGTAAAGTCCTGCCGGCGTTGCACAATTTATGCCGCGACGGGCTGATTCCGGACAACACTAAAATAATCGGCATAAGTCGCCGGGAAGTGTCCCATGACGAGATCATGGGGATCATAAAAGACAGCTTGGCTGCAAATCCCAGCGGCATTGACCAGGCAGCACTGGATCGCCTGGCCGCCTGGACCAGCATGTTTAAGCTCGATCCGGTTAGTGACGCCGATTACGAAAGCTTGAAAGCAAAATTAAACCAAATCGAAACCGAGTCCGGACGCTGTATGGACCGCCTGTTTTACTTATCCATCCCGCCGCAAGTCTATGCTCCAATCATAGATAAATTGGGCCAGCACGGACTGAACCAAGGCTGCGACCATCAGTTAGGGCAGGCTAGAATCATGATCGAGAAACCGTTCGGTTATGACGTCTCCACGGCCGAAAAACTTATATCAGATACCAATCGGGTATTTCGCGAAGAGCAGATTTTTCGAATCGACCATTATCTGGCCAAGGAAACCGCCCAGAATATTTTAAAGTTCCGCCGTCACAATCCTGTCTTTTCCAAACAGTGGAATTCAAGGCACATTAAACGGATCCACGTCATCGCCAAAGAAAGCATTGGTATTGAAAACCGGGTCGCCTTTTATGAAAGCGTCGGTGCGATGCGTGATTTGGTACAAAGTCATCTCATGCAATTACTGGCCCTCACCGCCATGGACATGCCCGAACATTTATCGTCTGACGAAGTTCATGCCAGTAAACACCGCTTCCTTGACTCACTGATTCCGCCGCACGGAGACGTTTTAAAGCAGGTAGTCCGCGGGCAATATGACAGCTATAGACAAGAGGTTAATAATCCGGCGAGTAACACCGAAACATTCGTGTCACTGGTACTTAAGAGCAGCGACCCGAACTGGCATGGCACTGAATTTCAACTGACAACAGGTAAATCCTTGGATGAAAAACTGACCAAAATAATAGTTTACTACGGCGAGGGCGGGGACACTAACGCCTTAACTTTCCGCATCCAACCCGACGAAGGCATCGACGTCAACCTGCTAATTGAAGAACCGGGCTATACGAACGCCCTACAGGAAGTCAAAATGAACTTCAGTTACAGCCAATACTTTGACACATCCGGACATGACGCTTACGAGCGGGTTTTGGTTGATGGCATGCGGGGCGACCATCTCCTGTTCGCCACTAAAAGTGAAGTCATGGCCGCGTGGCGCTTATTACAACCGGTCTTCGATTACTGGCACAACCATAGTCAGGACCTGGTCATTTACCCTAACAACGGCCCGGGACCATCGACGACACACTTAAACCTGAGTTACAATAATTAAGTTGGTAAAATTTTTTTAACTTAAATTTCGGGGTAAGGGTCTAATGGTCGTAGATGTTATTATCCTAATCTTACTGTTCAGCGCCGTCATGCGGGGCAGGGACATTGGCTTCGTACAGCAAATTTTCTCGACCGTCGGCTTCATAGGTGGCTTGCTGCTTGGTGCTTACATCCTGCCATTTACATTACCGCTGGTGCACACGGCGCTATCACGTTCGATCATCACTTTGGTAACCATCCTGGGTACCGCCATGATTACATTGAGTCTGGGCGAATACCTGGGCATGATACTTAAGCATAAGGTCACGGCCCTAAAAGACCTCAACCATCTGGATAACATCTTGGGGTCGGTTATAAGCTTCGTGTCTGTCTTGCTCGGCATCTGGCTAGGCGTCGCCATCCTCAGAACCCTGCCTTACATCTCTTTCCAGCAATACGTCAACAATTCGCGCATCATTGCCGTGCTTGATCAATATTTACCGCCGGCTCCCAATATAATCGCCGACCTAAGCCATTTAGTTGATCCGAACGGTTTCCCGCGCGTCTTCATCGGCAATGAACCGGCACCAAAAACCAACGTAGCACTGCCGCCGTATAGCGCGATAGCGGCAGCGGTAAATCGCGATGCTAGCTCAGTCGTCAAAATCGTCGGCGATGGCTGCGGCGGCATAGTCGAAGGCTCCGGCTTCGTGGTTAAGCAAGATATAGTCGCCACCAATGCCCATGTGGTCGCCGGTATCAGCCGGCCTTATGTCGAAGACAATAATGGCAATCATCTCGCAACGGTCATTTATTTCAATCCCAATTTGGACTTAGCACTACTCAAAGTCTACGGCCTGGCAGGCGGTCCACTCACTATATCCGATTCGGTCGCGGCAGATAATACGAGCGGTGCGATCATAGGCTACCCGGGCGGCGGCGGTCAGAAGGCCGACCCGGCGGTAATCATGCAGCACTTCATGGCTACCGGTACCAACATCTATGACCAAGGCACGACCGACAGGAACATCTATGAACTGGCAGCCACGATTATACCCGGCAACTCCGGCGGTCCTTTAATTGACACTTCAGGCACCGTATTGGGTGTCGTATTCGCGGAATCGACCCAATATAACGGCGTCGGTTACGCCTTAGTCAGCCAGCCGCTCAATGGAATTATCTCCAACTACTCACAATCCTCGGCTGCCGTCAGCAGTGGCAGTTGTACCAATCAGTAATCAAGGGCTTATAAATGCTTGCCGTAATAGTACCAGAAGTGATGCAACAAAAAAGCGATCACAACTATAAACCAGACTATTAATATGTCCAGATGGTGACGACGCGACCAGCTATAGCACTTATCCAAACCAAACCGTTTCAAAACTACTATCTTGTTATCCAGCGCATACATCCAGCCGTACCAAAAGGTGACAGTAGTTATAAAGTCGACCGTAAGACAATAAGGACAGAGGGCGTGAATCGAATAAACACTCTTAATGAGGAGGGCATAAGCCCCGATTAAACCCAAGCTTATAACCGTCAGAAAAGATCGCCAGTACAGCTTATTGAACTTAGCGCCGGCCAACATGCTAACGCCAACCGTTAACAAGACGGCAAAGGCCGCGATACCGTAAAACGGATAGGGCAAACCGAATATCGTGTCGCCCTTGCTGTTAATGACACTGCCGCAACTGATTACCGGATTAAGGTTGCATGACGGTATATAGCTGGAGTTATGAGCGATCGATAGGGTGTCATAGGAAAGCATTAATGATGCTACCAGACCGACGATCCCGGCCACTGCAAGTATGTAAGGGAAAACCTGGTTCAAGCGGTTTTTAGTTTTCATTACTATCTATTCTATCCTATTTTAGAAAATCTTTTCAGGTTCAATCATTGCGCAGAGCGTCAATCGGCTCTTTGCGGGCGGCTCTGATCGCCGGTACCGAACCGAAAATGATGCCTATCAGGATCGACACCACGGCAGCCGCCGCAAAAACCGGCCACTGCATCGCCGGCGCCAGATTGGTTGCGGCACGCAAACTGAAAATTGCCAACACGGCCAGAACGATTCCAATCATACACCCCACGATACTCACGGTCGTCGATTCGATCAAAAACTGCATCAGTATTTGCCGATTGCTGGCGCCGATAGCTTTGCGAATGCCGATTTCGTGCATTCGTTCCGTAACCGAAACCAGCATAACGTTCATGATACCGACTCCGCCCACGAATAAAGACACGATCGCGATACCTAAAGTAAGTTCGGTCATCAGATTCAATATACTGGTCGAACTACCGGCAATCTGACTGGGCAAAAGCACCGAGAAGTCAGCCTGACCGCCATGACTATTTAAAAGTGTCGTCTTGATCTTCTTAGCCACCGCTGGCAAGAGTGCAGCTTTTTTAACTTTAACTAATATCTGGTAAACCGGATTATTATAAAGGGACATCTGGTCAGCCGCGCCAACCGGTATAAAGACGGCATTATTAAATAGCGTATCGTTCGCAAACGGCGTGGTTTCAAAGCTATTTAAAACGCCGTCAACCACGAACTGCTGATTTCGCCAGGTAAAGCTATAGCCCAGAGGAATCGGATCGTTAAATAAACCGATGGCCGCATTCGATCCCAGGACGGCACTAAAAGCGTTCGAGTCCTGATCATTGAAAAACGCCCCGTAAGCCAGAGTTTGATTAAGTACCTGCGGCAGATTCTGAGTCGTAGCGAATACAATGCCGTGGCGCAACGTCTTATCCCCGGTCGGCAAACCGGATAAGACTTCCAGTGGCACACTTACTTGCACGCCCGGTATTTTAGCGATAGCTTTGGCGTCCTGATAGGTCAGTGTCGATACGAATGGTATGCTGGTCAACCCAAGACCGGTCGGATCCTGAGAACTAGCCCCGACCGTTATAACGTTTTTAGAAAAAGCGTTAACCTGTCCGGTAATTGAATTTTTTACACCCTGAGCAATACTGACAATTACAATCGCGCTGGCAACCCCAACGACAATACCGAACATAGTCAGCAGACTACGCCAGCGATTAGCCCGCATGGTTACGACTGCCGCCCGAATGTGACCAACGTTAATGCTCATCGTGTCCGCTTCTTTCTATTCTTGCCGCCACTTGTCCGGCGCCTGGTCTTAGTCTTCTTCTTGGTTGGCACTTTGGAAGTTTCGTAGTCTTTTTCCGGTACCAAATTCATGAGCAAGGACACACCCGCCAGATCATCTTCGACTGTTTTTTTAGCGATACTGTACATCTTATCGCGGGCGGTTTTAGCAACCTCGCCAACCGCCGTCTTCTCATCATGAATAATCATGCCGTCATGCATGTAGACGACCCTGGTAGCATATCTGGTCAATTCCGGATTATGAGTCACGAAGATTATGGTATTGCCCATTTTATGGATTTCACTTAAAAGCTCCATGACCAAACGACTGCCGGCACTGTCCAGGTTTCCGGTCGGCTCATCAGCAATAATGATTTGCGGGTTATTGACTAACGCCCTGGCAATCGCCGCACACTGGATTTGACCACCTGAAAGCTGGGATGGGTAAAAGTATTCGCGGTTCTGCATGCCGACTCGTTCCAGCATGCTGCTGGCATACTTAAGGCGCCTGGTCTGCCCGATGCCCTTATACGCCAATGGCAAGGCGACATTTTCTAGTACCGTCAGCCTAGGCAAGAGATTATATGACTGAAAGATAAAGCCGATCGTATCGCGCCTTAATTTGGCCGCTTGAGCGGTACGCAGGCGATCGACGTGCCGGTTCTGAAGCTTGTAAGTACCATGCGTCGGTTTATCCAGTAAACCCATTATATTGAGTAACGTACTTTTACCGCTGCCGCTCGGTCCCATGATGGCCACAAACTCATTTTTATTAATTGAAAGATTGACCTCGTCTAACGCTAGGGTTGTAGCGTCACCGAAGCCGTACAGTTTCGATACGTCTTCTAATTTAATCAGTGCCATTCTTAACTAAGAGTGTACTTCTATAGTTTGCCTATAAGCAAGTTTTATTGTAGTAATTTATTCTTTAAAGATTTATGTATAATAAGTTGCGTCGGAGGGGTCGCCTAGTGGCCTATGGCGCACGCTTGGAAAGCGTGTTGGGCGCAAGCTCTCGAGGGTTCGAATCCCTCTCCCTCCGCCACTTCGAATCCACTAGCCATATTTTGCCATCTCTAGATCAGACAAACGGATATCAGGGAGCCGGATTAATTTTCGTACCGGCCGATTCGCCTTTAGCTGCAGCCAGTATATTGCCGGGCTTCATGGCATCAAACACAATAATCGGTAAATCGTGCTCCAGCGCCAGACCCATAGCCGCTTTGTCCATAATGCGAATATTGGGATTACTGACAGCCTCTTCGCCGGAT
>JAJYKI010000108.1 GCA_021788675.1 bacterium
ACTTTAAAAATCTGCCTAAAGAGTTATGAACGAGCTTTTGCTAAACCCTACGACCGAAAAGCAACTCGACGCTTACGCCAGCCGGCCAAGTCCGCACGGAGTCATAATCACCGGAGTGAACGGTTCAGGTAAGACCGAAATAGTTATGTGGCTGGCCGCCAAACTACTCAATATAAAAACAGGTAAACTGGCTACTTATCCTTACTTCATGACGATTGAACCCGAGACAAATAAAACCTTAAAAATAGACGTCATCAGATCAGTCGATCACTTTTTAGCCCGCAAAGTTCCAGGCCCTGCTACAGGGATTAATCGTGTTTTATTCATCAAAAATGCCGATCAAATGTCTTTACCGGCCCAGAATGCACTTTTAAAAAACCTGGAAGAGCCACCTCTAGATACAGTCATAATTCTAAGCGCATCGGACTACAGTGGTTTGCTACCAACCATCCGGTCCCGCTCAGTAAGGATTAATGTTTTAAAACCCTTAAGATCAGAGCTTAAAGCCTACCTGACAGCAAAAGGTTACGATGCGCAACTAATTGACCGTGCGATATCTATCAGTGGCGGATTAACAAAACTAACGCTTAACTTGCTGGATGATGAATCGAGCAGCGTCAATCTGGCCGCCAATACGGCTAGAGAACTACTGACCCAAGATCGCTACCACCGTTTAATCAGGCTAAATGCACTCGCTAAGGACAAAGAAAGTCTGGCAAGTATTCTGGCCATATTAAAGCGCATGTCCGCAATTGCGCTTGAGAAAGCAAGCGGCACACAATTCGATCAATGGACGCACATTTTAGAAGTAACCAATCAGACTGAGACCTATCTAAAGCACAACGGCAACACCAAGTTAGCCCTGCTTAATCTGTTAAACCGTCTATGATTAATCTGGTATAATTATCTTATAAATATATGTACGAACTACTTATAGTAGGCGGGTTCGCCTTAATGGCTTACCATAACCTCAAAGTCCGCGAAGACGAATTTGCGAATACATCTCGAAGGATAGGCGATAGAATCGGTAAATTGTGGGATATTGCTCATCTCAGCATGCGCGAAAACCGTTTCCTGCGTGCCGAAAAAGCTTTACTGACTATTCTTAAGATTGATGAGAAAAACGCTGCCGCGTATAACCGTCTTGGCATACTATATGCCAAGCAAAAGGAATACCGGGATGCAATCGACTGTTTTGAAATAGCCAGTAGCATTGAGGCTACACCGTCTTCCTTGCATAACCTGGGCCTTATTTATTACGAGACCGAAAACTATGACAAGGCTGCGATCGCTTTCGAACAAGCCCTGAAATTAGAGGACAGCTTGGCCGCCAGACACGTAGCCTACGCCAAAGTACAAGAAAAACTTGGCAATATAAAGTTGATGTTTCATGAACTGGAACGAGCGGCTGAACTTGAGCCGAACAAAGAAACTTTCACCTTACTGTATAGAGCGTATCTTTCCCATGATATGAGAAAAGAAGCCGATCTAATTGCTTCCAAGCTAAAACGGATTAAATCACCTAAAAACCGGGCAAAGCGCATGCTACGGCCAGCCAGGCGCGTCGTAGTATAAAAGTTTAACTGCTTTTAGTATTTTTAAGCGTTTTTGAATTAGGACTTAACTTATCGGTTTGATCAATTTCGTTCTTAACGCTGCTGGCCCATATGCTTTTGTCATCCATCACGACATCGACTATATCCAATAGTTCACGGTTTGCAGCCTGTAGTTTGGCCAAATTCTTTTTATCGATCTTGGCATCTTTACTCTGTTTTTTAGCGATATCCTGAAGCCGGATAACCGTATTGATTAAACTGGCTGTGTCTCTGGTTAAGTCACGGCTGCGCCAAGCCAAATAATAAATAATGGTTGAAGCGACCAGGAATTCAATCGACCTGGTCATGGCGGCACTAATATTCTGCAAGTGGTCAGACCCGATAAACGCGACTCCGATGGTTGACAATAGAATCGAAACCAGGCCACTATAATAGTCGCCGTATAGGGCTGCCAATACGGCTATTAGCAAATATGGCGTTGCTATCAACTGCTGATTAAACAATGGCACGAACATATCTAACAGTGTAATGACTACTACTCCTATAGTGACGACAAAAAGTTGCCAGATATGCAGTTTCTTTCGTTGGTCAACATATTTCATATAACTATGTTATAGGATGTAGTCCATAAAATAGCAATGATATATCTCTCATACTTATCTCTCATACTACTTAAGCTAAAGCTAAGCCAGAAGCGTTTAAAATACCTAATATATAGGGTCTATAATAAAAGTAGGAACGCTTCAATATCCGGATAAGCTTAGATGTGAAATTATCAAAACTAATCAAAATTAAACATAAGATTACGCCTAATCGTCTAATCATATTAGCCGTGGTATTGGTTTATTTAGTCTTAGCCTGGCTCTATTTTGGACCGGACTCAATCCACAGTCTAGGCAGTCATATCTTTAATAACGGAGCCGACCCGCAACAATTCGTCTGGTACTACAACTGGTG
>JAJYKI010000109.1 GCA_021788675.1 bacterium
CACAATGTTGTACCACCGACCATTAATGATCTATACGATACGCTTTTGCACATGGGTAGCACCGGACCACAGTTAGCGCAACGTTTAAGAAAATATACCAGCGGAACATTTGCCGGCATATTCTCTCAGCAGTCAAACATAGACATAAACAATCAAATGGTGGTATTTAATATTCGGGATCTGGAAGACGAGCTACGACCGGTTGCCATGTATATAGTGCTTAATTATATATGGAACAAGACTAAGGCTGACAAAAAGAAAAGGATTCTAATCGTCGATGAAGCCTGGCAACTAATGAAATATGAGGACTCGGCTAACTTCTTGTTCAGTGTCGCCAAAAGAGCCAGAAAATATAACCTTGGAATCACCACCATCACACAAGACGTCGAAGACTTTATGGGCAGCCGCATGGGGCGAGCTATAGTTGCAAACTCTTCAATGCAGCTTTTACTTAAACAATCGAGCTCGGCCGTGGACATGCTTAGTGATGTATTCAAGCTAACCGATGAAGAGAAAAAACGACTAAGCCAATTTCCGGTAGGGCAAGGTTTGTTCTTTGCTGGACAAAACCATGTACACATACAAGTTATCGCGAGCCAAACCGAAACCTCACTGGTAACAACCAGCCCTAAGACTACCGCCACAAGCGGCACTAACGACATAGCCACCAACATAAATTCGTCGCCATCGGGCTTAAGCGGCACGCTTGACTTATCCGGAGGATACCAAGTCTAGAAACAGTTTGATGATGAATCTATAGGCTGATTAAATGATCGGGGCATTTTTATTTAAATATTAGGGGTTTTAGGTATAAACTGGTTGTTAAATGGGCTTATCAAATAAAATTATAAAATCAATATCCATAATATTTGCGGCTTTAGTAATAGCTTTCCAGTTGCAGCCCGCTATCGCATTAGCTAGTCAGACTTGTTATGTTAGCGGAGCCTCCACCAGATTCGGACCAACCCCAGCCACCACCAGTTCGACGAATTGTAGTAGTACAACCGCTGTCAGCACGAGCGGAGGAACTGTCCAAAGCCAGAATCAAACTTCGCAAAATCAAACTTCGCAATCCGCACCTACATGTCAAACCAGCTTTGATCCGCTAACCTGGCTTATGTGCCCGATTATTAACACGGTGGCTGACGCGGAGACTACATTAGAAAAGGTCGTGGAGCAATTGCTTCAAACGCAGCCGCTTTATTTCTCAAGTACAGCTAATTGCACGGCAACTACAAGCACAAACACTTGTAACCAAATGAAGTTTAGCGCAGCACTCTTCAGTGTGTGGTCGACTTTTAGGGTATATGGGAACATTGTCCTGGTAATAGCGTTGTTAGTAATAGTCATTGGCGAGGCTGTGGGGGGCGGAGTTTTCGAGGCCTACAATTTACGCAAAGTTTTGCCAAGAATTCTGGTGGCGGCCATTCTTATTAATCTTTCAATATATATAGTTGCAGCACTGGAAGATATATTTAATATATTGGGTGCGAGCATGCAAACTTTAATCGAAACGCCATTTAAGGCTGCGGCAGGGTCCGTTATGAACTGTACTGCAGCATCAGGGTCTACGCAAATCACCGGCATGTGCATACAACCGGGGGCCGGTACTGGTGCTATATTTTCTTTGGGATTACTCGCCTTAATTGGCGTTGCATTTTCTGGTGTAGGAATCGGCGTTGTATTGATGGTGGTTTTATCGGGTTTAGTTGCCGCCTTGGGCGTATTGGTTACATTAATGCTAAGGGAAGGGATTCTGGTATTTTTATTAATAGCCTCTCCTATAGCTTTCGCCCTATACGTAATGCCGAATACCGAAAAGTATTTTAAGCAGTGGTGGTCACAACTAATTAAAACATTGATGGTATATCCTGTTGTTACGGTAGTTTTCGGAATGGCTTATGTAACTTCTATCATAATGGGCGACTTTGGACTTTCGCCTAAAGCACTGTCTCAGACTTTTGCAACACTTGCCATGATAGCGCCACTATTTTTAATTCCGTTTGCATTTCGTATATCTGGTGGCGTGATGGCTAGTGTGAGCGGGGCGGTCTCTAAACTTCAAAGACGAGCTACTGCACCTATGATGAAACAAGCCCGTAAATCATTTGGTAATACATTTAATAGACGAAAAGCCGGTGGGATGTTTAAGGGCGGTACTGACTCTAATTTTAGGGGAAGAATTAATCGAGGGGTTCAAAAAACGCTTAACGCTCCGCAAAACGTCGGTGCAAATCCTTTGCGCTGGAGAACAAATATTAATAGCGCAATTTCAAATCAAGATTTTATGGGGGGTATGGAAAATCTTGAAAAAAACAAGGATTTTGCAGCTATTAAAGATAATGACAATCTTCTAAAAAACGGCTTGTTATATGATGATGTGGATTCGCTTATGCTGAAAGGTGGATTGAGCGCCGATGAAGCTTCTTCAGTTATGCGAGCAAAGCGCTCAATGGGCTACCAAAACTTCGCAGTAGCGGCATCCTTAGCACTACCCGCTACCGGCA
>JAJYKI010000010.1 GCA_021788675.1 bacterium
TTGGTCTCTTTTTTTAAGTGTTTGTCTTTTGTCGTACTCTCTTTTTCCTTTGGCGATAGCGATCTTGAGCTTTATGTATCTGCCTTGAGTCAGTAGTTCAAGCGGAATAATTGTTCTGCCCTGTTGCTTGGCCTGTATCATCTGGTCGATTTCCCGTCTTTTGGCAAGCAGTCGCCTGGTTCTGGTCTGATCGCTGTCGCTAATAACAATACCCCTGGTGCCGTTGATGGTCGCATTTAGTAGATACAGCTGATTGTCCTTGATGGTTACATAAGCTCCGACCAGCTGGCCGTGTCCGAGTCTTAGGGCTTTGGTTTCGGCGCCAGTCAGCTCGATGCCCACGACAAAAGTATCGCCGATCGCGTAATCATATCTTGCCCGGCGGTTGACGATTGCCTTTGCTTGGGTAGCTTTCTTCTTGGCCATAATGCCTTAATTGTAAAGCATCTTGGTATTTTTTAAGGGTGTTTAAATAAATAGTTGTTGTTCGGTGAGGATTTTTTCGCGAATTCTTGTTTGGCGACATTCCAGAGGCTTGGATCGTGTAGGATTTGCTTGCGGTAGTACCAGTATTCGGCTCCCCAAAGCAATGCATCCTTCATGCCGGTTGAGCGAGCAAAGGCAAAGCGGTGCCTCAGCCTGGTGGCGTCGAGTGATTGGTTTTGCTCGGCCAGACTGGTTTTAGTAATGGGCTGGCCGTCGGCTGGCCAGGCTTCGGCTTGTAATTCGGCTATGATCATATTTCTGCCCTGATAGATTTCTTGGAGTTCAGCGAGGAATGCGTAATACCAAGCGGGATAGGGATATTCAAGGTAGCGGTGCGTCACATTGGCGTCCCAGACTCTTTTATAGATGGATATGCCATAAATGTCCCCTTCCGGCTTGTTAATAGGTATGCCTATGGCGTTATTGCTGCGGCTAATGATAATGGTGTGTTTTGAATCAAGACTGGATAGTAGCTTGTCTTCTTGAATTAGTCGGCTGCGGCTGAAGTTATTACATTGACCGAAGCCCTTTAAGAAGTATTCGTTTTCCAGTTGCCAGGCCTCAAGTGCCGGGTTGTTTTTGTAGCGGTCGATCACCCGGCGCATGAAAGACAGAAGTTGTGGCTCCCAGTTGCTGATTTTATCCTTAGTATTAATCCAGTCTGGAGGATGGCATTCGGGCCAGCGGGGCTGCCTGAGGCCGACGACCAGGATGATCTTGGCATGGTAGGCGTTAGCCAGCGCAAATTCCCAGTCTAGTTGAGAGAAATCATACTGATTAGGGGTTGGTTCAATATCCGACCAGTAGCTGGTCAGCCGGAATTGCCTGACGCCAATGTTTAAGAGCGCTTGCATGGTTTGTTTTGGATTAAGGCCCAGGCTGGCGGCATAGTCCGGTACGAAACTGACGCCGTAAGTCATGGGCAGCTGTCTTTGGCTATAAATGTAATATTCCCCGGTTCCCCACATCGCGGTCGTGATGATTATTACAAGTATTATTAGGCTGAAACTGAATTTTCTTAATCTGTTAGCACCGAGGTAGTGCTTTAGGCTTAGTAAGAACTTTTTAAGTCTAATGGGGTAGAGTTTTAGGCGTGGTTTCGTATATAATAGAAGTCGCTTCATGCGTAACGAAAATTTCCAAATAAGTATCGTTATTCCAGTATATAACGAAGGTGACAGTTTATCTGCCTGTTTAAAGGCAATCGATAAACTGAAGACCAAGCCTTATGAAGTGATTGTGGTGGATAACAATTCGACCGATCATTCGGCTGCCGTAGCGCTGAATTATCCTTGGGTAAGGCTGATTAAGGAAAAGAAACAAGGCGTCGTGCATGCCCGTACTTCCGGTTTTAATGCCGTTACGGGCAATATAATTGCCAGGATTGACGCCGATACTATTTTGCCGAGCGACTGGATAGACAAACTTAACGCTATATTTAAGAACAACCCTGGTGCCGTTGCTGTCTCCGGCTCGGCGGATTATTACGATTTCGTTCTCCAGGATATAGCTAACCGCATCGATCACTGGGCGCGTAATTATCTTGAACGCCGCTTAGGTGACCGTTTGTTTTTGCACGGCTCCAATATGGCGGTGACTAAAGCGGCATGGGATAAGGTCAAGGACGGGTTATGCCCGTGCGACGGCCTGCATGAAGATCTCGATTTGGCGATTCATCTGCAGGAGGCTGGCATGAAAGTCATTTATGATGAAACCCTGGTGGCCGGTATTTCCTCAAGGCGTATAAGTAACGATTTTTCCAAGTTTGTCCAATATTCCCTGGCCAGTCCCCGTACTTATAAGGCTCATGATATCGGGAGGCGGCGCTATATGTTTGCTGTTATCGCTATCGTTTTGGCTTTGTACGCACCCGGACATCTGGCCTATGAAAGCTACGATCCGGAATTGGGCGAGTTTTCCTTAAAGTACCTGGCTTCATCCAAGTTTCGTAAAAGCCGGACAGATCCGACTATTAACGTAGTTTAAAGACCGAGCAGCTGGTCGATATAAAGTAGATCAATTGTCGTGCCGTCAATCTTGATCGGCTTTTCTTCGTCGCTAGGCGTTTCAATATGGTTGGACAGATTTTCGAATTCGTCTTCACTCATAGTTGTAATGTAGCCGTTGCGCTCACGGTGCGTATGATGCAGGGCGCGTTGTTTGGCGGTGGCTTTAGGAGTGGTCATCCATATAACGATAGTTTCGGCGTGATGGCGCTCGGCGATAGCTTTAAGCAGTTCTCTGTCTGATCGATAATTAAAATTGGTATCGAATATGACGCTTTGCCCTTGATTGAGTAGCGTTTCAGTCTTAGCGTCCAGTAGCGTATACAGTTGCCGGCTTTCAATCGTGGAATGCGTGGGATTGACGAACATTTTCTGGCGTTCGCGATCGGCCCAGATGTGAATGGCGCCGGTCTTTTCGGCGATACGTTTGGCGACGGTAGTTTTACCTGCTCCGGGATAGCCTACGAACAGATAGAGTTTTTGCTTGGTCATGATATAGGTATTCGTCTTGTATGAACTACTTTTACTTTAGCATCCGGGTTTTTTTCGATGCGGATGGTCGATCCGTTAGGAACCAATAAGTGATCACCGTCTAACTGCATAAAGAAAGCTTCCTGGTTTTCATAGTAGACAGTCGTAATGTCTGTTTGGCCCGGCCTTATTCTGGGTATCCCTAGAGCAGCCTTGCCGATACCTTGGGCAATGTCTTTAAAATCGCGTGAATGTAGTTCGCCTATAATCGCCTGTCGGCTAAAAATGTTAGCTTTTGATCCGAATGGCAGCTTGGCCATATGGTCAATGCCGATATATGAATGCTCAATGATTCGTCTGGGGTTGTCGCCATAATTTGACGCCTCAAAAGCTTCAGCGGATTTCGATAGGTTCCAGACCAGTTTCGTTTCTTCCATTCTACGTTCTAGCTTAGATAGGTTGCTTGATTTACGCCTATAGTCCGGATTATTTAGTTGATAGGCGGCCAGGCCGGACAGTCCAAAGCCGGCATAACTTATAGCCTGATAATCAAAGCTGTCGCCGTCAGGAGTTTCGATGGTAATATCCAGCGTTCTTAGCTTGCCAGTGTTGCCATAAACTAAAGCGTTGATTGGATCTTGTTGGTAGAATTTGGTATGCAGTGAATGAGCAAGGTCGCAGGCGTTACCGTTGGCCACAGTGACAAAAATACCTTTGGCTATAATTTTGTCAGCGGCCAGCAATACGTTATGGTAAGTTCCATCCCCGCCATGTATCGAGTAGTGCCATTTGCCGTCTTTTTCCAGGCTGGCCAACATTTCTGCATTGGCTTCAACGCTCGGTTCGCTTTCTACGTATATAATCCGGGGTTTTTTAAGCTTATTCGGCCAAAGATATTCCGCATACTCACGTAGACCGTAGGCGTGCTGAACAGCTTCCTTGTTGGTCGGATTATAAATAATCGCCAGGCCCGTTTCGTTATCGAACGGTACCGGTTGGGGCGTGTCGGATCTAAGGGTTTCAAACATTTTGGCAGATTTAATTAACTAGTATTCTACAATAAAACACTCTAAAAGTCTATGCCTTTATTGGCTAGAAACTTATCATCGAAATGGTGTTTTAGTTTGTGCATTTCGGTTGCGATATCGACAAATTCAAGTAAGGCCGGGTTAAAATTGCGTCCGGTTAGACAAAGGCTGGTTTTTGATTGTCGTTTTTTTATCAAGCTGATAATGTCCTCGTTATTCAAAAGACCGTCGTTAACGGCATTATTAATCTCGTCGCAGATGACCAGATCGTATTTACCGCTACTGGCGCATTTCATAGCGGTTTCGTAAGTCATTTCGGCGGCTAGTTTATGTTCTTCGGGAGTGACGTCTTTAGCACTTAAGTCGCCGGCATTAAAAAAGCCCTTACCCCCTTTATAAAAGAAAAGCTTGTCGCCGTATAGAGGTTGGATGTTACGGATAAACTTGTGCTCACTGACTTCCCAGTGTTTGATAAATTGAATGAATGCTACCCGCCAATCGTTGCCGAGTGCCCGCGACATCAGTCCGACCGATGCGCTGGTTTTGCCTTTGCCGTCGCCGGTATAGACCAGGACGACCGAATCCTTGGTTTTAAAGTCTTCAAATGCCATAGCTTGATTATCCTATAGAATGCGTTTTTAGACTATAGCTTGGATTATCTAGCTGACTCTGGGAAAGTCGGCTGTCGTATTTTGTTGGGATAGGGTGTTGTTTAGTGCAAAGTCGGCAAGTTGTATGAGCATGAACGCCCGGTTGCTATGAGTCTTGAGCTTTTCTTTGTCCAGTCCCGGCTTTATGTTCTTGGCGATCTCTTCCGCGCGGGCGGCTTGTTCTGGTATTTTGCCTTCATAGTTAGCCATGACTGTCGGATATTTATCGTCGATTGTGTCGTAGACGATACTGTATAATTCGGTGTCTCTGACGATAAAGCCAATGTAATTGGCTAATTCCCGATATTTATCGGGGTCAAATGTGTCGAGTTTTTTTAGTATGTCTGGTGGTGGAGTAGTGGCTTCGGCTTGCGGATCTATCCAGATAGGTTCAAGAATCGTCTTTGCCGCCATCGGGTTGGCAATAATCGAGTCAATGACCTTAGCGCCCAGAGCATTGAGCTCGATTGGTCGTTGCGTATCTCTTTCCATATTATTTCCCTCCCTAATGGTAGGTATATGCTAACAGATAACCTCAAAATTGCAGTGTTATTTTTCTTACTGCCTTTTTGTGATATGTATCAAATAGTCTTAAGCCACTAAATGGTGGGACTGCAATGCCTGATCGATTTTAGGCCGGTCAAACCCGACGATTATATCGCCGTCGATGTCCAGGACCGGAATGCCGCGCTGACCGCTTTTAGTAACGGCCTCGATTGCATTATTGTGGTCGGCTTCGACGTCAAGGTCGGTGTAAGCTACGCCTAATTTATCCAGATATTGCTTGGCGGCATGACAAAATGCGCACCATGTAGCGGTATAGATTTTGACTTGTGGTTTATCTGCCATAACCTAGATATTTTAACTCATCAAGCCTAAAAATCTCAAGTATGTGTGCTGGTTGGCCGTTGCCAATCCGTTAGCGTATCTATATAATGAGCGAGAAAGTTATGGAAGCAACTAATAAAGCTGAGACTAAATCAGGTCGCGGCCGGCAAAAAGCCGTGTCCGTGAACGCAGAAGTTCCTGACTCTTTTGAAGTTAAACAGTTGTTTATAAGCAGTGCCTTAACGATGAGCTGGCAAATGGCAATCGCCGTTTTGGTGCCAATCGTGGGCGGCTATTATCTCGATCAATATTTCAAGACCACTCCCCTCATTACCCTTTTGGGCATGGTAGCGGCGTTGGCCCTCGTGATTTTAATCGTTAGAAAGACTATCGCCGAACTGCCCGACTATACTAAGACCAAAGGTGGCAAATCATGATCATGCAACTACTCGCCAGCAGCGGTCCGGATGTGCAGGTGGCGTCCCAGCAGGTCTTTAGTTTTCATGGTATAGGCATTACTAATTCTGAGCTGTATGGTTGGGGCATCATCGCGCTTATTATAGTGCTGTTCATTGGGGCGGCCCGCAAAACCAAACTGATGCCCGGCAAGGGCTTTGTCGGACTGGTAGAAGAGGGAGTTAACTTCGTGATGCAGATGGTCGAGTCGGCCTTTAGCCGTCCTGAGGTCGGCCGTAAATACGTTCCCTTCTTCGTCACCCTGTTTTTCTTTATCCTGTTTAATAACTGGTCGGAATTGACGCCGGTGATTGGTGAGGCCTTCCACCATGGTGCGACACCTCTTTTCAGGCCCTGGACAGCCGATCTTAACGCCACATTTGCCATGGGTCTCATAACTATGGGCCTGGTCTATTACGCTTCGGTCAAGGAGTCGGGCGGGCTGAGGGTTTATCTGCGCCACTTCTTTGTGGGCAGTCCGAAAAATCCGCTGTATTTTGTCATTGGTTTACTGGAGATGTTTACTGATCTTACCCGGGTTATTAGCTTGTCGCTTCGACTTTATCTCAATATAACTATCGGCATGATAGTAATTGACGTTTTCGGTTACCTGGGACACATTATTGCGCCGGTATCGGCCTTGCCGTTCTTTTTGATTGAGATATTCATCGGTGCCTTGCAGGCATATATTTTCACTATCCTTTCGGTCATGTACTTGGCGGTGGCCGTCAACCACGCCCACGATCATAATGATTTAGCGCACGAAGAGTACTTGACCGAGGATAGCGTTACTGAAACAATAGACGCAGAATCCTTGCGGGTTGGTGCTGGCGGTACCCCACTGCCGGGCTAAAAAAACAATTAAGCAATTAAAGGAGTTATTAAAACAATATGGTAGCAGTTACAGAAGCAATCAATACCGCGATTATCGGGAAAGGCCTGATGATTGGCGGTGGTTTTATCGGTCCAGGCATCGGTATCGGACTAATCGGCGGTAATTATTTGCAGGCCGTCGGCCGCAACCCGGAAGCTGCTAAGTTCTTGGGCCAGGCCCTGATCTTCGTGGCTATCGTCGAGCTGTTCGGTCTGCTGGCGTTCGCCTCAATATTCATTGTCAAATAAAGGAATCCGGCAAAATACAGATGTACTTATTAAGCGTAGGTTTATTCGCGTCCAGCTCCTCGGGACTTAGCGCCCTGGGGGTGGGTCTGAACGCCCTGATAATTCAGCTGATTACTTTCGTGCTGGCATATTTGGTTTTGCGGAAATGGGCATTCGGTCCGATCGTGAAAATCCTGCAACAGCGCCGCCAGGTCATTGAGGACGGCGTCAAGCTGGGCGACAAGATGCGCAGCGATGAAAAAGAGCTGGAAGAAAAGATTGAAAAAACTTTGGGTGAAACCCGGATTAAAGCCGATAAGATCATTGCTGACGCTGAAGCGACGGCCAAGCAAATGGTCCGTGACGCTGAAGGCGAAGCTAAAAGCCGGGCGGATATCGTCATTAAGGAAGCCGAAGAAAAGACCAAGCAGGATATGGCCCGGGCTAAGAGCAAGCTGGAGGGTGAAATAGTCAGTCTGATTGCTCAAGCAACCTCAGCCGTACTGGATGAAAAAGTCGATGCCAAAAAAGACGCCGGTCTAATCGAGCGCGCGATTGCCGGCCGGAGGGAGTTTTAAAGCTGATGGCTAGAGTTATGCGGCACGAACTGGCCGGTATTATTGCTAATAAGACCCTTAAGCAGGGTCGAGCGGACAAGCGTCTAGCCGAATCAATCGCGGCCTATCTGCTTGAAGAACGCCGTTACTCAGAACTGGATTCGCTGCTGCGCGATGTCCAGAAAGCCTGGGTGAAAATGGGTTATGTTGATGTTCTGGCTAAGGTTGCCCGACCGTTGCCAGAGACTGTATATGCTGATTTGCTCAAGCCGTTTAAGCTGCGTTATCCCAAGGCCGACAAAGTTAATTTGACGCCGGTTGTCGAGCCCGCGATTATTGGTGGCGCCAGCTTAGAGCTGGCAGAACAGCGCATGGATATGTCAATCGGGCGTCGTCTCAGACGGTTTAAAAAATCTATTAATGCAAAGGAAGTGGTTTAGTCTTATGTCAGATTTATCGATTGCCTCTTTATCTGAAGATATCCGGGCTGCCATTGCCGAGCTTAAGGCCAGGCCGGAAATCGAGAACGTCGGCATTGTGACCCGGGTCGGTGACGGTATTGCCTGGATCTACGGATTGTCTCAGGCCGGTTATAATGAAATGCTGGAAATCGAAGGCGCCAACTCGACAACGGTGACGGCGTTTGCCTTCAACCTTGGTCAGGATGAAATCGGTGCCGTCATCATGGGTGATGATACGGCAGTCAAGGCCGGTGCAATTGTCCGCTTAAGTGGTAAAGTTCTTGAAGTACCGGTTGGTCCTGAACTGATCGGACGGGTGGTTGATCCGCTAGGCAATCCATTGGACGGTGACGGACCGATTCAAACTAAACTCAAGTCCAGGATTGAGCGGCCGGCACCTGGGGTTTTGGATCGTAAAGGTGTTCAAGAGCCTTTGATGACCGGACTAATGGCAATCGACACGATGGTGCCGATTGGTCGTGGTCAGCGCGAGTTGATCATTGGCGATAGGCAGACCGGTAAGACCGCGATTGCCGTTGACACGATGATTAACCAGGCTCGCCAAAAGACAGGCGTGATTAACGTTTATGTGGCGATCGGGCAAAAATTATCTAAACTGGCGGCCCTAAAGGAACGTCTGGTGCGCGAAGGTGTCATGGGACAGACTATTATAGTTGCTACCTCACCGGCCGACCCGGCCGCGCTGCTTTACCTGGCCCCTTATGCCGGTGCGGCGATGGGTGAATACTTCCGCGATAATAAACAACACGCTCTGATCATTTATGACGATTTAACCAAGCACGCGCAGGCTTATCGTCAAATGTCGCTCTTGTTGCGTCGACCGCCAGGACGTGAAGCTTACCCGGGTGACGTTTTTTACCTGCATTCGCGTTTGCTCGAGCGGGCGGCTAAACTATCCGATGATCTCGGTGGCGGTTCATTGACTGCCCTGCCTATTATTGAGACTCAGGCCGGCGAAATTTCCGCCTATATTCCGACCAATGTCATATCGATTACGGACGGTCAGATATTCCTTGAAACCAATCTGTTTTACCAGGGCATCAGGCCGGCTATTTCGGTCGGGCAATCGGTTTCCCGCGTAGGCGGTTCAGCCCAGACCAAGGCCATTAAGGCGGCTGGCGGTGGCCTTAAGCTTAGCCTGGCACAGTTCCGTGAGCTGGCGGCATTTTCCCAGTTTTCAACTGATCTTGATCCGGAAACCAGACAGATTATTGAGCGCGGCCAGCGTTTGACCGAACTACTTAAGCAGAATCAGTACGCACCATATAGTATCTGGCAGATGTACGTGACACTGAAGGCAGCCGGTGATGGCGCTTTCGATAAAGTTCCGCTTGAGAAAATTAAAGCCGCCCAATCGGCTTTGCTACGGGAGCTGGACATGCACCAAGCCAAATTGACTCAGGAGCTTAACAGTGGCGACAAGCCGAGCGAAGCTCAGGATAAAACGATTGTTGATCTAGCAAAGCAAGTCGCGCTCAGTTATATCGATGAGCGTGAAGTTGAAAAAACTAAGACTTCTAAGGCCAAAGGAAAATAGTTAAACTATCATGCCAAGCACGATTGTTCTAAAACGCCGGATCGGTTCCATCCGCTCTACCAGGCAGATAACCAAAGCCATGGAACTGGTTAGTGCCTCGAAGTTGAGACGGGCTCAGCAAATCGCTTTGCGTAGCCGGGCTTATCAGGAGTTGGCTTATGAGTTGCTGCAGCGGCTGAGCGTGCTGCCGGAAGCCAAGACTCATCAGTTGTTTGCGGCTAAGAAGATTAAGACCAGGCTATATGTCATTGTGACCTCGTCCAGCGGTCTGGCTGGGGCGTATAACGCCAACGTCATTAAAGACTTGCTCGGACGGCTTAAACGTGACCAGGACGAGCACGTGACCTCAAAGGTCATTGCGATCGGCAATAAAGGCGCGCAGTTCGTGCGCCGCTTGAAAGACGTGAAGTTGTTGGCTGTTTATCAGCCGTTCGGTGACAATCCGACCGCCGATGATATCCGCCCGTTACTCAATACGGTAATGAAGGTCTATAAGGACGGCGAGGTTGAGGCGATTGAATTAATTTACACCTCGTTCATTTCTACTATCAGCCAGAAGGTCGTCGACATGCTGCTGCTGCCGGCAGCCGCTCCTGATGCAGACGATCATTTCACGACTATTTCCACGTTTGAACCTGATGCCGAGACCGTAATTGACCAGGTCACTACCCGTTTAATTGAAGCTCAAATCTGGCAAGCTGTTTTAGAGAGTCTGGCCAGCGAACATGCCATGCGGATGGTCGCTACCAGAAACGCTACTGACAACGCCAACGAGCTGATAGATGATTACACCCTGGCGCTTAATACCGCCCGCCAGGCCGCGATTACCCAGGAACTGGCAGAAATAACCGGCGGTGCCGAAGCTCTTAACGCATGATGGATAGAAAGGAATCATAATGGCAAACCAAAGCATAGCTAAAACACAAAATACAGGTACGGTCGTACAGGTAGTCGGCGTCGTCGTAGACATTGAATTTAGTAAAGGTAATTTACCTAAAATATATAATGCACTCGAACTTGAATTGGACGGACAGAAACTGACACTTGAAGTCGCCCAGCACTTAAGCGAGACATCCGTCAGGGCAATTGCCCTCGGTTCAACCGACGGACTGCAGCGAGGCGTTGAAACTACGGATACCGGCGCACCGATCAGTGTTCCGGTTGGTGAAGAAACCCTGGGTCGCATGTTTAACGTTACCGGCCAGCCGATTGATAAAAAAGGCGGCAAATTTAGTCAGTTCGCACCCATCCATAAAACCCCGCCGCCCCTAATTGACCAGTCGGGCAAAGTAGAAGTACTCGAGACCGGCATTAAGGTAATCGATTTGATCTGCCCTATAACCAAAGGTGGTAAGGTCGGTCTGTTCGGTGGTGCCGGTGTCGGCAAAACGGTTTTAATCCAGGAGCTGATTAATAACATCGCCAAGTTCCATGCCGGTTATTCAGTCTTCGCCGGTGTCGGCGAGCGTACTCGTGAAGGTAACGATCTTTACGGCGAAATGAGCGAATCCGGCGTTATTAAAAATACTTCGTTGGTGTTCGGTCAGATGAATGAACCCCCCGGAGCTAGATTGCGGGTTGGCCTGAGCGGTCTGACTATCGCCGAGGGTTTCCGTGACAAGGGCAACGACGTGCTTTTATTCATAGACAATATATTTCGTTTCACGCAGGCGGGCGCCGAAGTGTCCGCCCTGCTCGGTCGTTTGCCTTCGGCAGTCGGTTACCAGCCGAATCTGGCGCAGGAAATGGGTCAGCTGCAGGAAAGGATTACTTCCACTAAAGAGGGCTCGATTACTTCCGTGCAAGCGGTTTACGTACCGGCTGACGACTTTACCGATCCGGCGCCGGCTACCACTTTCGCTCACCTTGACTCGACCATCGCGTTAAGCCGGGCATTGACTGAAATCGGTATTTATCCGGCAGTCGATCCGCTTGACTCCAGCTCGACGATTCTGGATCCGGAAATAGTCGGAGAAGATCACTATAACGTCGCTCGTGAAGTTCAGCGGGTCTTGCAGCGCTATAAGGACCTGCAGGACATCATCGCCATATTGGGCATGGAAGAATTGTCCGAAGAGGACAAGCAGACCGTAGCCCGAGCCAGACGTATCCAGCGTTTCTTAAGCCAGCCTTTCTTCGTGGCTGAGCAGTTTACCAATAACCCAGGTCAGTATGTTAAGTTGGCGGATACGATCCGCGGGTTTAAGGAAATTCTTGAAGGTAAACACGACTCTAAGCCGGAAAGCGCATTTTACTTAAAGGGCGGCATCGAAGCCGTAAAGTAGTTCAAGTCATATGCGATTTATTCTGACAGCTATTAGCGGCAACAAATATGACGGCGAGGCCTATGAAGTCGTCTTGCCAACCAAAGACGGCCGCATAGGCGTGTTAGCTAATCACATGCCTTTATTCTCAGTCATCGCCCCGGGTGCCATAGCGGTCAGGAAAAATGCCCGCGATCCGGATTCGGCACTGGAATACTATGCGACGTACGGTGGCGCGATTGAAGTTTCGGATAATACACTCAAGGTATTGGTTGATGAGGCGCATCAGCCTGAAGAAATTGAGGAAGCTGAGGCGCG